>JAQGOT010000254.1 GCA_028293465.1 Pedosphaera sp.
ACCTGCAATGGAACGCCGTTACCCTCTACCCGGCGGGTTACTATGCCCGGCGGATCGCTTTTGAGGCTTCCGTGAAACTGCCTGAAGGCTGGAAGGCTGCCACCGCGTTGGAACCGGTCCGGCAGGAGGGCGCGACGATCCATTTCAAGCAGGTCAGCTTGGACACGTTGGTAGACAGCCCCGTCTTTGCGGGCGCCAATGTCCGTGTGGAAATCCTCGCCCCCGGCGTGCGGCTCAATCTCGTGGCCGACCAACCCGGGGATCTCGCCGCCACCGAGGAACAAGTCCAGGCACACCGCAATCTCGTGGCCCAAGCCGTTAAACTTTTTGGCGCGCAGCATTACGACCACTACGATTTCCTCGTTGCCCTGAGCGGCCGCCAGGGTGGGATCGGTCTTGAGCATCACCGCTGCTCCGAGAATGGTGTGCCGGCCGACTATTTCACGGAATGGAAGGATAATCCAAGCCGGCGCGATCTCCTGCCCCACGAATATACCCATAGTTGGAACGGCAAGTTCCGCCGCCCCGCCGATCTTTGGACACCCGACTACCGCGTTCCGATGCAAGGCAGCCTGCTCTGGGTTTACGAGGGGCAAACCCAGTTTTGGGGCTATGTGCTGGCGGCGCGCTCGGGATTGCTTTCGCTTGAGGAGGCGCTCGGCGCCCTGGCGAGCATCGCCGCGCGTCTCGACACGGACGCCGGCCGCAAGTGGCGTCCGCTCGCCGACACGACCGATGATCCGGTCATGGCCCAACGCCGACCCAAGGGCTGGCGGAGTTGGCAGCGCTCCGAGGATTATTATAATGAAGGACTCCTCATCTGGCTCGATGCGGACAGCCTGATCCGCGAACGCTCCGGCGGCGCCCGCTCGCTGGACGATTTTGCCCGCGCCTTCTTTGGCGTAAAGGATCGTGATTGGGGTGAATTGACGTATCAATTCGAGGATGTGGTCCGCACCCTGAATCAGGTCCAAACCAACGACTGGGCCGCCTTCCTCAAAGCGCGTGTGGATCAGGTAAGCGATCATGCGCCGCTGGATGGCTTCACCCGCGGCGGTTACCGGCTTGCCTACACGAACACGCCCACCAAATGGTTTAAATCGAACGAGAAAGCCCGCAAAGTGACCGACCTGACGTATTCAGGTGGATTTGTGCTCGGCAAAGACGGCGAGATCATGGACGTGGCCTGGGATGGTCCGGCCTTCATTGCCGGTCTCACGGTTGGCGGCAAGCTGATCGCCGTCAACAATCGCACACTCGACATTGATCAGTTGAAGGCCGTCATCAAGTCGAGAAAGTCGCCGCTGAGTTTGCTGGTCAAGACCGGTGACATTTACCGCACCATTGAGGTTAGCTATGACGGCGGGTTGCGTTATCCGCAGCTTGAGAAAATCGGCCCCGGTCCGGGCAGCCTCGAGGCGCTTCTGACCGCCAAACCCTGAATCCTTCGGATGCGCGGCCTGATCCACCGCTCCGCTTGAGATTTGAAATTTGGGTTTTCTTTGGAGCTTGGTCATTGGACCTTGGACATTTTGATTGGTTACTTGGTTTCTTGGTTGTTCACCCACCCCTGATCTATTTTCATTTTTTCCAGCCTCCGGCATTGCACTTCCCCGCGAAATCCGGCACAACATAATTCCATTTTTGACGTATGAAAAAAGAAACCAAGAAAACGAACAAGACCACGGACATGCAATTGCTGGATCTGCTGAAACGGGTGCTGCCGAAAGCCACCCACGATGCGCAATTGGCCGGAAAAATTTATCAGGCGATCGAAAGCGAACTCAAAACCAAGGCGCGCGCCACGGCCTTTGAGAAGTTTTGCAGCAAAGTCGAATTGCCCGACCTCGAACCCAAGACCATCGATGAGGTGAAGACCCAACTCGCCGCCTCTTTCGGCGACGGCGACATCACCATCAAGCCAAACAAAAAAGAGGGAACGCTCATGGTCGAGGTGTCAATGCCGGACGGCCAGTTCACCAGTGAAATCAAGGTCGGTCCGGTCGCGGCCGACGCCAGCGACGAGCAGGAAATCACCCTCAAGTTCGTGCCGTTCCCCGTCTGCCTGCCCGGCGACCCGGAATTGGTCTGGCTGCTTGCCAAGCGTGAAAACATGACCCCCGACGAAGCTGGCATCGCCGTGGCCAAAATCGAGGAAGAATTCTGGGCCTCGAAGACCGGCCAAAAATTGATTCGCGACCGCGTCGATCGAACCTTCCCGGAGTTCATCTCCCGCGCCCCCGCCGGCATGATGAACGAAGTCGGCCTGAAGCGGCACTACAAAACCCCGGAGCCAATCAAACAACTCCGCACCGCACCGAAAGCGAAGCGGTAAAATCTACGCCGTCAAATTCCCAATCCGCCGCAGCCGGATCACCGGCTCGTTGGCGGCCCGGGAGGCGGCCAGATCGATTTCGAACTCGGCCACCCAGTCGTTCGCTTCCTCGGGATCGACGAGCATCTGCTGAACGCGCCAATGGCGCTTGTCCTCGGACGGAGTCACGTAGGTGTGTCGCAGATTGCGCGCGTTCGGGTCCAGGCAGATATATTCGTGCTCGGCGCGGTACGCTTCGTGGGCCTGGCGCAGGCGTTCAGGCGTCCACGGTTCCCCTTCCGGTTGCTCCGGCGAGGTGAGCACGACCAGGGCCTGTTCGTAATCCTCAATCACGACGCCGCGCAGGAAGGTGAAGATGCGGTTGCGAATGGTCGATGTGAACGCTTTTGCATCGCGGGTAATGTCCTGCGCGGCCTCCTCCGCGCCGGGCGGACGCACTTCCGCTTGTTCGCCGCGCGGTTTGTAATTCGGGTCGCGCATCCGTTCCCATTCCTCGATCAAACTGGAATCCACCTGCTTGATCATCGTGCCCAGGTAAAGTTCCATCTCGCGGACCGCGTCATTCTTGGCGGCATCCGGCACCGTCTGGGCCAACACCTTGTGAACGCTCGACAAATGCCGCAGTAACAGACCCTCGGCACGGTGCAATTCGTAATCCTTGATGTAATCCGCAAACGAGCGGAATTGCTCGAACATCTCGCGGGCGATGGATTTCGGACGAATGTTTTCCTGACCCACCCACGGATGACGGTCGGCAAACGCGTTGAAAGTGGAATAGATGAACTCGCGCTTCGGCTTGGGATATTCTAGCTTCTCCAACTCGTCCATCCGCTCGTTGTACTCGATTCCTTGGGATTTCATCTCCGCCATCTTCGCATCTTTGACCCGGTCGAGTTGTTTGCGCAGGATGATTTCCGGGTTTTCGAGGATGGATTCCACCAAGGTGATCAAGTCCAGCGCGTAATCCGGCGCTTGCGGGTCCAGCAGCGGAATGGTCTCCAGCAAATACAGCGACAACACCTGGTCCATCGAGAAATCCTCCTGCAAATCCACGTTCACCCGCAGGTAAGCGCCGGTTTCCGTCTCGGGGATGAACTCCACAATCTTCCGTTCCACGAGCGAGCGAAACAATTGCCACGCGCGTTTCACATGCGCCTTCTTGCCTTTGGGCGATTCGTGGGAGCGCGCGATCAAGTCCCGCATCGCCTTGCAACCATCCCCTTTGCGGCTCAACACGTTCAACAACATCCCGTGCGTGACCTGGAAACGGGACACCAACCGTTCCGGCGGCGCGACCATCAAGCGCGCAAACGTGTTCTTGTCCCAATTGACGAAATTCTTTTCCGGCGGCTGGCGCTTGACGAATTTCTTGCCGCCCTTGGACGCTTTCTCCTCCAGCTTGAGATTCTCCACCGCGTGTTCGGGCGCTTGCGCCACCACCCAACCTTTGTCATCGAAACCCTTGCGGCCCGCGCGTCCGCCAATCTGATGAAAATCCCGCGCGCTGAGAATGCCCGTCTTCTGCCCGTCATACTTGCAGAGCTTGCTGAACAGCACCGTGCGGATGGGGATGTTGATGCCCACGCCCAAGGTATCCGTGCCGCAAATGATCTTGAGCAAGCCCTTTTGCGCCAATTGCTCCACCAGCACACGATACTTCGGCAACAGCCCGGCGTGATGCAGCCCGATGCCGTGCCGCAGCCACTTCTTGATGTCCGGGCCGTAGGGGCTGGTGAATTTAAAGCCTTCAATCGCGCTGGCGATGGCGTTCTTCTCTTCCTTCGTGCAGACATTCACGCTCGTGAAATCCTGCGCGCTTTGCGCCGCTTCCAGTTGCGTGAAATGGACCACATACACCGGGCTCTTGCGGTCCGCCACCAGGCTTTCGAGCGTCGCCGCCAGGGGCAGCTCCGAATAGGCATGCTCCAGCGGCACCGGCCGGTCCTTCGACGCAATGGTCACCGTCGGCCGGCCATTCAACCGGGTCAGTTCCTCCTCGAAAAACGTCGTGTCCCCCAGCGTCGCCGACATCAGCAAAAACCGCGCGTTCGGCAACGTCAGCAACGGCACCTGCCACGCCACGCCCCGATCCCGGTCGGCGTAATAATGGAATTCATCCATGATCACGTCCTGAACATTCGCCTCGGCGCCTTCGCGCAACGCGATGTTCGCCAGAATTTCCGCCGTGCAGCAAAGAATCGGCGCGTCCCGGTTCACCGAGGCGTCCCCGGTGCTGAGCCCGACATTCTCCGGCCCGAAATCGCGGCAGAGGGCGAGCCACTTCTCATTGACCAGCGCCTTGATCGGGCAGGTGTAGATCGACCGCCGCCCTTGCGCCAGCGCCTTGAAATGGAGCGCCGCCGCCACCAGCGACTTCCCCGACCCCGTCGGCGTGTTCAAGATGACATTCTTCTCCTCGTACAACTCCAGGATCGCCGATTCCTGCGCCGGGTAGAGTTGCAACTGCCGTCCCTCGACATATTCCAAGAATCGTCCGAGCAGCAGATCGTTGCCCGGCCGTTCATCCCGGGGGATTAAATCATAGAGTGTAGCAGCCACAGTCCGCATACCATACCGCCTGATCGCGCTGCTGAGAAGAGCGATCGAGCGGAATGTCCAATGACCAAGGCCCAAGCTTCAAAGAGGACAATCGAATGCGCCCTCACAAGGCTGGTGCGACTCGAAGCTGCCGATGCAGCAGGAGCGCGCAACCAACGCAACCCGCCACACCGAGGAAAGTCGCGTAAAAAGCAACGTCTGCGGACAACAAAACCGCCAAAGCGCCGACCGCGAGGAATATTTGTCCAGTCCAGACGCTCTGCAGGCACGACTTTCTGAGAGCCGCCGCCCGTGGAGCGCGCAGACTCATCATCAGCGGCAAGACCAAGGAGAGGAGGAGCATGCAGCCCAGGCATCCGGTTTCGAGCAACGTTAATTCACGCATATCAACAGCCTTTTCCCTCAATTTGACAAAGCAGCCGAAATTTCATCACACTGGCGGGGTGTTGCCTGCGGCCGAGCTCAGTGGTCACCGCTGACGAGCAAGGTCGAGTCTCCCGCGACGCGGGGCGGGAATGTATTTGCCGCTCCGCACCGGGCGGAGAAGCATGGGGACGTAATATTTGTGTGGCTCGCTTGGAAACCAATGTTCAACACTTCCAGCGAATCGGCGCTTTTTAACGGGGTGTCGGCTCCGCAGCGGGTTGGGCGGATGGTCTCAGGCTGATACGGACCGACTTGAAAACGGGAGTTTTACTTTTGTCAGCCACGCTGCCGATGGGCACCAGGACATTCGCTTCCGGAAAGTAGGTCGCCGCGCATCGCCTGGGGATTTCATAGGGTACCACTTGAAAACGACAGGCGATCCGTCTTTCCTCGTTGAAATGGCTGATGATATCAACGATCTGCCCCGCGCTCAACCCGGCTTCCTGGATATCCTCCGGGTTCAGGAAAATCACGCGACGCCCGCCATACACTCCGCGATACCGGTCGTTCAGCGCGTAAATGGTCGTGTTGAATTGATCGTGACTTCGGATGGTGGTCATCAGGAACTCGCCCGGTTTGAGATCATGGTGCGGAATCTGGT
>JAQGOT010000272.1 GCA_028293465.1 Pedosphaera sp.
AGCTCAAGGGTGGTACCGTGAAATTGGTCATGCCGGTAATGGAGGGATCGTCGCTCAAGTAAAGTCCGCCCAGCGCCACGGGCAACGGATCAGGATTGTAGAGTTCAAACCAATCATCACCCGAGGCGGGATTTGCCATCCATTCGTTGATGCGCAGGCTCGCCGCACTCCCGAGCGCGGCGTTGGCAGCATTGGCTGCACCCGGCGTGGGAATGCTTAACAAACCCCATGCGCCGGCATTTCTGCCGAGTGAGAGGTCGGCAGCCTGGAACCCGAACGCCACTGAATCTGCGATTTGGCCGCTGGTGCCGAACAAATAAACGGCATCACCGTCTCCGCTTAAAGAAAAGCCGGTATTCAAATTCGTTAAGCCGTTGGTCGAGGCGGGGTGTGAGGAATCGCACCAAATCAGCAGGTAGCCGTTGGCGGAGAGAGTGACACCCGCCGGGAAGGTCCACTGTCCCGGCGCGGCGGGGTCTTTGCTCAGGCTCATACCGGCGAGACTGAAATTTGTCGCGTTCGGGTTGTATAATTCGATCCAGTCAGGATTGTTTCCGCGTGAATCATAAACCGCCGAGAGGTTCCGTGCCATCAACTCATTCAGGACAGGTCCTGCGTAGGTGCTGACATAATTGCTCGCGCCGGGACTGGCCGTGCCAGGAAAACTGACCAGGGTGGAGGACCCGTTCGGGAACCTTCCTTGTGAAATGCCCTCAAGCTGGTTAACGAGGCTGACCTGGTCGATCGGCTGGCCGGAGTAATCATACAGCGCGATGGCATCACCGGAGGCGGAGAGCTTGAAGTCCAGATGATCGACCCCGGGCTGTTGGTCGGCAAACAACTGGACAAAACCCCGGGGCGGGATGAAGGACAGCGACCGGATTTCGAACAACTCATTGCTTGTGCCCAGAAACAATCCGGCGAGCGCAACCGGCTGATTGGACGAAGTGTTATACAATTCCAGCCAATCCGATCCACCGGTTACAGAGTTGGCGAGCCATTCGTTGATCACCAGATTTGTTGCCGCGCCAACGCTCGCCGCCAAGTTGCTGGAACCTGGGGTCGGCAGGGTCAACTGCCAAGCCGCGCCAACTCCGACGCGGCCGACGGTATAGTTGGTCAACTGCAGTCCGAAGCTGATGGCGTCAATGCGATTGGTTGCGGCATCATACAGGAAAAGGTTTTCGCCCTTGCGACCGAGCGTGAAGCCGCTGTGAAGCCCCGGTGCGGCCGTCTGACTGTCGCACCACACGACCAGGTAACCTCCGGCGGCAATCGTGGTTCCACCCGGGAAGACGTACTTTCTGGAATTCCCGCTGTTGCTCAGACTCCAGTTCACAAGGCTCACCGCGTTCGTGCCGCCATTGTATAGCTCCAACCAATCGGGAAAAGTGCCTCCGTTGGTCACCGCGCCCGCGTTGTCGGCCATGATCTCATTGAAGCGGACAAGGTTTGTGGGTGAAACCACGCTCACCAGACCGGGCGAACCGTTCACCGCCAAGCTCGCCCGCCAATTCGCGGGATCATCGGGATCGCCATCAGGATTAATGATTTCCAGGGAATAACCACCACCATTCGCCGCGGTCGGCCAACCGCCTGAATTCTTGTAATCAACGGAAATAACCGAGTCGCCAGATGCATCCAGCAAGGCGATACGTTCGCCGGTGTTTGAGAGCGATGCGCCGAATGTCCCGGCCACCACCACACCGGGATAGCGCGTGGCAAAGGCGGACGGATTGACCGAGGAACCAAGCAGGATCACGCCACCCGGCGCCAGAGTGGTACCATTCGGAAAAATATATGTTATGCCGTCAAAACTAAAGCCGCTCAAGTCAACCGTGGTGGCGCCGATGTTTTGCAATTCGATAAATTCATAAGCGTCCCCGCCAACCGGGTTATACATCAACTCGGTGATACGGACCGGGATGCCCGGCGAGGCGACGCTGAAATTTGCCTCGTTGACCGGACTCCAAGCGCCGTTGAGCACGCGAGCCTTCACCACCGCGCCGGTTTTCAACACCACGGGGCTGCCGTTTGTGTAGGCCACCGCACCGGGGGCCACAGCACCGGAGGCATAGGCCCGGGGGTCGGTGCCATTCGTGGTATAATAAATTTTCCCTAGGCCATTAAGGTTGGTCATGGTCAGCGCAAAGCCGGAGGGAACGTTGCCGCCCTGCTGGTTGAACACCGGCGCACTGACGCTGGGAAAAAGCGACAAGGCCCGGTATTGGTTCAACACGTTGGCGGACCGGAGCGGAAATTAATTAGCGGTATTTCCGGCATTGTTGGTATAGCCGAGCAGATTGTTCAATTCGCGGAGCCAATGGCCATTGCGGGTGTAATTGGTGTTCAGCAAATACCCGCCCCAGCGTGCCGATTCGTCGACGATCGCGGTGTCAATTTCATTAATCCGCTTCATGTAATAGGAGGCCGGCACATTGCGTTCCGGGTGGGCTGGGTCCCAGAGGGCGTTGGCTGGATTGGGATCAGTGTAGAAAAGGCCGCTGTTGAAGAAATGTTTCTGCAAACGGTCGGCATATCGAAGCCGAAACTCCGTGTTGTTTATCAACGCCAGGTAAATCTGCGCGGGGCTGCCGCCGGCGTTCACCGTGGTCCGGTTCACGTTCACGTCCTTCAAAACGTGCTCGGCATCCCAGATGAGAAATTTGAAGCCCTCGCCTGTGTCACGCTTGCGGGTGAGATACCAATTGTGCTGCGGCCAATCGTCATTTCCAACCCAATGATTGACAATCATGTAATCAATAAGATTGTCCATGTCCACGTACTGCTGCAACTCCTCGTACTGCGCGTTGTTGGTAAGACCGGTGTTGGCCAGGGCCAAGGCCGCGCTCCAGGCCACGGTGTCGCCCGAAACTACCTGCAGGCCGAAGGTCGTATTTTTGAGAACATCATAGTCCGTATTGCTGCCGCCAAAATAACTCGCCGCAAAATCGTCGTCACTCCGCTCGTGGCCATAAGGCAATCCCCAGTAAAGGCCGTTCAGATACAAATGATAGATTTGTCCGTTGGTGTCCGCGAAGGGCACGTGGCAACATGGCTGCAATTTCAG
>JAQGOT010000281.1 GCA_028293465.1 Pedosphaera sp.
TCGGTTTGCTGGATAACGCCACAAAAACGTCCTCCAACGACGGCGCCATCGGGTGGATGTCCGCGTGCTGGATGTTGACCTCCGCCAAGCGGCGGTCGATTTCGGATTCCGGGACCGATTCGTCCACGAGCAGATGCAAAGATTGACCAAAGACGGTGGCGCTCCGGATGCCCGGCATACGGCGCATAGCCTGCAAACCCACCGTCACATGTTCACAATTCACATCCAGGCGTTTGGTGCCGGGCGGATTTACCTGGGGCAGTTGTTTCAAGTCGTCCGGCTCGCCACAGACCACCAGCTTCGACATGTCAATGTAACCCACCTCCGAGCAGCGCTCCGCTTCATCCATGTAATGCGTGGTGACAAACAGCGTGATGCCCTGGCCGGAAAATTCGAAGAGCAGATCCCACAAATCGCGCCGGGCGACCGGGTCGATGCCGGCGGTGGGCTCGTCCAGAAAGAGCACGGTGGGCCGATGCACCAGCGCGCAAGCCATGGCCAGGCGCTGACGCCAACCGCCGGAAAGCAGCGCCGCGCGGCGGTTGAGATAAGGTTCCAGATGCGTGAGCGCGACCAATTCCTGGATGCGCGTCTTCAGCACCGCTCCGTGCAAGCCGTAAAGCCGGCCATAAAACCGCATGTTCTCCGTGGCCGTCAACTCGTCGTAAAGCGAAAACTTCTGGGACATGTAACCGACCGTGCTCTTCAGTTGTTCCGCCTGGCTCGTGACATCAATTCCGGCAATGCGAGCGACGCCTTCCGTCGGCGGAAGAATGCCGCACAACATCCGGATCACCGTCGATTTTCCCGAGCCGTTCGGGCCGAGGAAGCCGAAGATGGAACCCTTGGTGATGGAAAAGCTGACATGATCAACCGCAGTGAATTGACCAAACCGTTTGGTCAACCCCTCGCATTCAATCATGATTTCAGCGGCCATCCTCCCTTTTCATTTCTGCACACCCGGGAAGCTCACATCCGCGGACATGCCGGCGCGCAACTGGTCTTCCTCGTTCTTCAAACGCACTTTGACGCCGAAAACCTGTTTGATGCGTTCATCCACGGTTTGCACATTGCGCGGGGTGAATTCGGCGGCGCGATTGATCTGCTCCACGGTGCCTTCAGAGTCCTTGTTTGGAAATGAATCCACGCGGACTTTGACGCTTTCCCCCAGCTTGATCCGGCCAAGCCACGGCTCCGGCACGTAAACGCGTACCCAGAGATGCTGGGGCAGGAGCAGCGTCGCCACCTCCCGATTGGCGGCGAGCACGTCGCCCACCTTGACGCTGAGAACCTCCAGCACGCTGTTCGTCGGCGCCACGATCTTCATTTCACGCAATTGGGCGTCGATCTCCGCGAGTTGGGCACGGGCTTGAGCGATGCGTTCTGGCCGCGTGCCGGCAAGCAGCAGGCGATATCGATCCTGGGCCGCCGCCACGCTCTTCTCCAAGGTTTGCGCGCGCGCAACCGCGCGGTCCCGCTCCGTTTCGGAAACGGTCTTTTGCGCAAAGAGTTCAATGGCCCGCTTGCTGTCGGTCTGCGCCAACTCCAGGTCGGACTTGAGCGATTGCCAATCATGCTGGGCCGCTTCGATTTCCTCCTTGCGCGGCCCGGCTTCCGCTTCGGCCAGCACGGCGGCGGCCTGGTTGCGACGGGCTTCGAGTTCGGCGGCGTTCAGTTCCACCACCACTTGGCCCGGCTTCAACGCGTCGCCTTCCTGGGCGAAAATCTTTTCGACCCGGCCGCCGTAACGTGAGGCAACACGGACTTCGTCGGTTTCGATGGTGCCCGAGACTTGCGGGTTGGAATTTCGATCGCACGAAGCCGTCAGAAGAGCCAATGCCAGGCTTGCAGCTTGCAGGATGGATTTGCTATGCACTCGCACGAACTCTAACAGCCCGGGCCGTGGGATACAATCGGTGAGAGGGCGGAGCGCTCACGCCGCACTAAAGGACGGATTCCAACACCTGGAGAAGCATCTGGGGCGTTGGCGGCTTGACAAGGTAGGCTTTCGCACCGAGTTCCTTGGCTCTTTGAAGGTCGCGGTCCTCCGGTGAAGAAGTCAATACAAAGACGGTGATGTGGGCAAGGGATGGCCGGTTGCGTATCCATTCAAGGACCTCGAAGCCGTGAACGAATGGAAGTTTCAGGTCGAGAAAGATGCACTGCGGGAGCGGACAGGAGGCGCGATCCGCGTAATTGCCGACGCCCGCGAGATAGTCGAGAGCCTCCTGGCCATCGCTGGCGACGTGCATTCGCAGGTCCGGATTCGCTTTGGACATGGCCCGCTTCATGAGGAAAACGTCGTCCTGGTTGTCTTCGACCAGAAGCAGGCAGTGTTTTTGAGAAGTCATTGGTGGTCTGCCGCAGGTAGCTCGATCCAGAAACTGCTGCCGGTAATGCCGTCGGACTCGACCCCCACCTGGCCGCCCATTTTCTCGGCCGCCTTGCGGACTATGGCCAGCCCGATCCCGGTACCCTCATAGTTTTTACCCGGATGCACTCGCTCAAACATGCCGAAAAGCCGGTGCTGGTGCTCGGGCTTGATCCCGATGCCGTTGTCCTCGATCCAGAGGCGAATTTTCCCGTTGCGCGCCTCGGTCCGGACCTGGAGCTTGGGTGTGATCCCAAAACCCACAAATTTAATCCCGTTGGCCAGCAGGTTGGAGATGGCTTGGGTGAGGGAGGGCTCATGCGCGAGGACGATGTGCAGCGGTTCCCGGATGGTGATTTCGGCGCGCGGCGGTTGCATCTCCGGGTACTGCTGAATTATGTCCTGGAGGAGCTTTTGGAGGAGCACAGGCTGAAGCTGAATCTCGGAACGAGCAAGGCGGGAGTAAGTCAGGACGTCATGGATGAGCCTTTCCATGCGTGAGCTGCCAAGGACCACCCGGTTGAGGTAATCGCGGCCTTGGCCATCGAGCCGGTCGCCATAATCTTCGATTACAGCCTGGGCGTAGCCTTTCATGGCGCGAACGGGCGAACGGAGGTCATGGGAAACACTGTAGGAGAATTCCTCCATTTGGTTGACCGCCTCCTTCAGGGAAGCGGTGCGTTCTTGTACACGCTTTTCGAGGCTCGCATTGGCGTGTGCGAGTTCTTCCTTGGCCTGCCGGAGTTCGAGTTCGGTGCGCTTGCGCTCGGTGATGTCGCGGGCGGTTTTTGAGGCACCGATGTTGTGGCCGTTTGCGCCCATTACCGGAGAAACGGTGAGCGATATATCGAT
>JAQGOT010000328.1 GCA_028293465.1 Pedosphaera sp.
TTGATCCGTTAGCCGGGAGTCGAGGCGGAGGACTGGCATTCGTCGCCGGGCACCAGGACACAAGGGAGATCTGAGCCGCGGATGGAAGAATACACCCTGGCAGCGCAGGGCCAGACAAGATTTTTGCGAAAGCGGACTTGCCAACCACCCGTCCTGAGGCTTACTTTGCCGGTTTGATTTAACGCCAAAAGCATGAACGTTGACCTGTTAGCCAAAGCCAAGTCGCTCGGATTCTCCGACCGCCAGATTGCCCATCTCACCGGCCGCACGGAGGATGATGTCCGCGCCGAGCGCAAGCGGATCGGGCTGGTTCCCAGTTATCGTTTGGTGGATACCTGCGCGGCCGAGTTCGAGGCCTATACGCCTTATTTTTATTCGACCTATGACCGCGGGGATGATGAAATCCGGCCCTCGGACAGGCGGAAGGTGATGATTCTGGGCGGCGGGCCAAACCGTATCGGCCAGGGCATTGAATTCGATTATTGCTGTGTCCACGCCGCCTTCGCGCTCAAGGAGGATGGCTACGAAACCTTGATGGTGAATTCCAATCCTGAAACGGTTTCCACCGATTATGACACCAGTGATAAACTGTTTTTCGAGCCGCTCACCTTGGAGGATGTGCTCCATATCTATGAGCGGGAAAAGTGCTGGGGAGCGATTGCGCAGTTCGGCGGCCAGACCCCGTTGAATCTCGCGTTGAGCTTGCAGAAGAACGGGGTGAACATCATCGGCACCTCCCCCCAGAGCATTGAAATCGCCGAAGACCGCAAATTGTTCGCGGCGATGTTGCGCAAGTTGGACATCCCGCAACCGCCTAACGGCCTCGCCACGAATGAAGTCGAAGCGCTCGAGGCCGCCCACAAGTTGGGTTATCCCGTGCTGGTCCGGCCGTCGTTCGTGCTCGGCGGCCGTGCGATGCAGATTGTGTACTCAGACACCGAACTGACGCATTACATGCGCTTCGCGGTCGAGGCCTCCCCCGAGCGTCCGGTGTTGGTGGACAAATTCCTCGAGGACGCGACCGAAGTGGATGTGGATTGCATCGCCGATGTCGGCCATTTTTCGGAACCGGGCAAGGGGACGGTCGTGATGGGTGGCGTGTTGGAACACATTGAGTACGCGGGCGTCCACTCGGGTGACGCTGCGATGGTATTACCCCCGCACACGCTTTCTCAAAAGGTCATCACCACCATCCGCGACTACACCCATGCCATGGCGCGGGAATTGAAAGTCATCGGCTTGATGAACGTCCAATACGCGGTTAAAGGCGACACCGTGTATGTGTTGGAAGTGAACCCGCGGGCGTCCCGCACCGTGCCTTTCGTGAGCAAGGCCATCGGTGTGCCACTGGCCAAGCTCGCCGCCCGGGTCATGGCTGGCAAGACGCTCGTGGAACTTGGCTTCACCGCCGAAGTGTGGCGGAAATATTGGGCGGTGAAGGAATCGGTTTTCCCCTTCAACCGTTTTCACGGCCAGGACATTTTGCTTTCACCCGAAATGCGTTCCACTGGCGAGGTGATGGGGCTGGACGCGGACCTGGGTATCGCGTACGCGAAATCCCAAATGGCGGCTAATGCCCCGCTGCCCTTGAGCGGCCAGGTTTTTATCAGCGTGAGCGATGCGCACAAGAACGAGGTGGCGGACGTGGCCAAACAGTTTGCCGATCTCGGCTTTGAATTGATTTCGACCAGCGGCACCGCGACCGTGCTGGAAAAGGCCGGTCTCAAGGTGCGACGGTTGTTCAAGCTGACCGAGGGACGCCCCAATGCGCTCGACCTGCTCAAAAATCGGGAAATCCAACTGGTGATCAATACCCCTGCCGGCCAAACTCCGCGCGCAGATGAGGTTCGCATTCGGACCACTGCCGTCTATACCAACACCCCCATCATGACCACGCTGAGTGGCGCCCGGGCTGCCGCTTTGGGTATCGCTGCGCTGAAGAAGACCGGTTACGAAGTGAAAACGATCCAGGAGTTTCATTAGGACTCAAGCGGTTCAGATCGGTACCTCAAGAGCGCGGGGTTTCCCGACTTGGGCGTCCCTCATGGTGGGTGGAGGACTCCCAGGTTGCGCCATCCCCCGCGTAACTACCCGCTTGTGGCTTTACATTCCGGAGTGAATTTTTGACTTTGTGACAACTCTACGCCTATAATTGTCCTAATCCGTGCTCGGTCCGTTCAAATGCGTGCCGCTAAGGTGCTTCCGTGTGACCTCGGTGGAGCGCAATCTGACAAGAATTCGGGGAGTGCCATCATAAACATGAAAAGAGCCGTTGATATTTTACTCGTTGAAGACAGCGTCGGTGACGCGGAGTTGGCCGTTGCAGCCCTGAAAGCGAGAAGTCTCGGGGACAAAATGGTTCACTTCGTTGATGGTGATGAGGTGTTGGATTTCATCTGCGCCAACAGTTGGTCGGCCAATTGGAAGGCTGAGAGCGCGCCGCGACTGATTTTGCTGGATCTAAACCTCACCCGGATGGGTGGCCTTGAAGTGTTGCAACAGCTCAAAGTCAGAGACCAGACCCGCCCCATACCCGTGGTGGTCTTTACCGGCTCGCACGATGAAAAGGAAATGCTCGAAAGTTACCGGCTGGGTGCCAACAGTTACGTGGTTAAACCGGCGGATGCCAAGCGGTATGCGCAGTTGGTGGGCGACATTGCTTATTACTGGTTGATGGTAAACCATTCGTTCCATTGATGATCTGGTTTCCCATGCCCAACGGTCACCCAAAATGCGATTGTGGCTTGCATCTTCTCCCCGGCTTGGGGCTAGACTGAGGTAATGTCTCGAGCATCCGCCATTTCGTCCGCCGCGGTCCCGCTGCTCCCGGTCCTGAAGCAATACTTCGGGTTCACTTCCTTTCGCCCGTTGCAGGAACAGATCATCCGCGATGCGCTCGCACGCAAGGATGTATTCGCGCTGCTGCCGACTGGGGGCGGTAAATCGTTGTGTTTCCAATTGCCCGCGTTGGTCCAGACCGGTTTAACCGTCGTGGTTTCCCCGCTCATCGCGTTGATGAAGGACCAGGTGGATGCCCTGCAGGCCAGCGGGATTGCCGCGACTTTTCTCAACTCATCCCTGGCCGCCGAGGAATCGCGGTCCCGGTTGCGTGGCCTGCATACCGGCCAGTACCGGCTGCTCTACGTCGCGCCCGAACGGCTGATGCTCTCCGGTTTCCTGGCCGATTTGCGACGCTGGCAGGTCAATTTGATCGCGGTGGATGAGGCTCATTGCGTCAGCGAATGGGGCCATGATTTCCGCCCGGAATACCGCCAGCTCGCCGGGCTGCGCGAACATTTTCCTGATGTGCCGATGATGGCGCTCACCGCCACGGCCACGGAACGGGTGCGCAAGGACATCATCGAGCACTTGAAGCTGCGTGAACCCGGTTGCTACGTGGCCAGCTTTAACCGCCCCAACCTCACCTATCGCGTGTTGAACAAGGCCCAAGGGTACGAGCAGATCGTCGATTTCATCGGTCGCCGCCCTCGGGAGAGCGGCATCGTTTATTGTTTCAGTCGTAAATCGGCGGAAAGCGTGGCCGAACGCCTCAATTCGGATGGCATCAAGGCGAAACCTTATCACGCCGGGTTGAGCGGAGAGGAACGCTCCCGTCACCAGGAACTCTTTCTCCGTGACAACATCCGGGTGATCTGCGCCACGATTGCTTTCGGGATGGGCATCAACAAGCCGAATGTCCGTTTCGTTATTCACTACGAACTGCCTAAAAATATCGAGGGTTACTATCAAGAAACCGGGCGTGCCGGACGTGATGGCCTTCCCAGTGAATGTTTGCTGCTCTTCAATCCCGGCGATGCGGTGAAGCAGGCGATGTTCATCGACGAAAAGCCCGATCCTGGAGAGCAGCAGATTGCCCGTGATCAGTTGAAGCAAATCCTGCATTACGCGGAGACATCCGTCTGCCGGCGCAAGGAATTGCTGCGGTATTTCGGCGAGGAGTATGAAACCCCGGATTGCGGCGCCTGCGATAACTGTCTTTCGCCCCGCGCCACTTTCGACGGCACCATCGCCGCCCAGAAATTCCTCTCCTGCGTTTATCGTATCCGCGAGAAATCCGGCTTCGGGGTCGGGCTGAATCATGTGGTGGAGGTGTTGACGGGTGCCGAGACGGAGAAAATTCGCCGCTGGGAACATACGCAACTCTCCACCTACGGCATCGGACGCGAGCACAGCCGCCCGGAGTGGGCCGCCCTGGGCCGCGAGTTGATCCGCCTCGGATTGTTGCACCAAACGGCGGAGAAGTTCAGTGTGTTGGAATTGACCGCGGAAGGCCGTGCTGCGCTGCGCCAACGTCAGGTAATCACCCTGACCAAACCTGCCAAGACGCCCGAACCAAAGAGTCACCGGGCGGGAGAAATCACCTGTGACGAGACGTTGTTCGAGCAGTTGCGCCAGCTTCGTAAACAATTGGCTGACGAACGTGATGTGCCGGCTTACATCGTTTTCTCCGATGTCGCGCTCCGGCAGATGGCCCGCGATTATCCCTCCACTGAAGGCGATTTCGCCCGCATCAGCGGCGTGGGCGAAAAGAAGCTGAGGGAATTTGGCGTCGCCTTCCTCGCTGAGATTGCCTCGTATTTGGGAACCAATCCGCGCCAGATTTTTGCGGATGATTCTTTCACCGCCGCGCCCGCCGTCCGACCGCGGTTGAACGATACCGCCCGCGCCACCCTGCAAGCCTTTCGCGCCGGCGAAAGCGTGGACGAAATTGCCCGCCGCCGCGGATTGGTGACCAGTACCATTTACGGGCACCTCTGCACGGCCATCGAGGCGGGCGAACGCCTGGATTTGAACCGGTTCCTCAGCGCGGCAAAGCAGGAGCAAATCGCGGCGGCATTCGCCCGGACTGGGTTTGCGAATTTGACCGGAGCCCGCGAATTGCTCGGAGACAGTTTTGATTTCGATTTGTTGCGCATCTATCGCGCGGTGAAGAACGCGGAACTCGCGCGCTAAACCTTCCTTCTCAGGCGGCCCGGTTCCGAATGATCAGAGTTTTTCCCAACCCTTTCCTCGGTGGCCAAAGTTGAAACGATCGGGGTGGTAGATTTCCGCCAGAATCTCCAACGACTCAACCAGGCGTGGTCCCGGTCGGTTGAAATATTGGTTACCGTCGGTCAGATAAACCCGCCGGTTCTTTACCGCGCGTAGTTTCGCCCAATCTGGTTTCTGGGTGAGAGTCACCACTTCCGACCGGGTCCGCTGCAAATCGAAACCGCAAGGCATGCAAACAATGATCTCTGGATCATGTTGCCGGAGCACCTCCCAGTTCAGCCAAGGCGAGTGTTTGCCTGCCTCTCCCACCAGATTCCGCCCGCCGGCCAGTTCCACAAGTTCCGGTATCCAGTTGCCCGCCGCCATGAGGGGCTCAATCCATTCGATGCAGGCCACGGAAGGCAGTTGCTTCATCACGCAGGTCTTTTCGATGATCGCGACCACCCGCCCTTTCAAGGCGCGCACCACCTCTTTGCCGTGGTCCTTTAGCCCCAGCGCTTCCGCTACTCGCTGAAAATCCTCCCAAACATCCGCCAAGCGGGCAGGGGAGAGCGAGACGATTTGTGGCCGGTTCCCCAACCACCGGCTCACGGCTTCTTCGACCTCCGGCAGGCTCACCGCGCAGACTTCGCATTGGGCCTGGGTCAAAATCAGGTCCGGTTGCAGCTCGCGCAACTTCTCCGCGTCGATGCGGTAAAGTGAAACGCCGTCCTGGAGCAACGCCTTCGCTTGTCGGTCGATCTCTCCACTCGCCGCCCCCGGCTCCAGCTTCGCCGCCGTGCAAACCGGCACGGCCTGGATGTCCGCGGGATGATCACACTCATGCGAGCGGCCCACCAATTGATCGACCGCGCCCAATGCGCACACGATTTCCGTGGCGCTGGGCAGCAATGAGACAACGCGCTTTTTTCGCATGGCTTGAGCTTGCCTCAGCTCCCCGCATTTCTGAATAAAAAACGCGGAGCATTTTCGGTGCTCCGCGCCTGCCGGGCATCCAGTCCGGATTTATTTGTGAACGTTGTGCGGCAGCACCAACGGCGTGTTGGCCGGAACTTCGTCCCGCGTTGCCTGCTCCTCGGGAATCCGCATGTTGTAGAACGAGCGATAAACGAAGACCAACGCCACCAGGAAGAAAAACCCTCCGATCCAGGGGCTCCAATTGAACGCGTTCGGATCCAGTTTCAGGGCCTTCTGATGGTTCAGCGTCATGTTCACGGCGATCTCCACCGCCAGCAGGCCGAACAAGGTGGTAAATTTAATCACCGGGTTCATCGCCACCGAGGAAGTATCCTTGAACGGATCGCCCACCGTGTCGCCGACCACCGTGGCGGCGTGCAAATCGGTCCCTTTTTGCCGTAAATCTACCTCCACAATTTTCTTCGCATTATCCCACGCGCCGCCCGCATTCGCCATGAAGATGGCCTGGAACAATCCGAAAAATGCGATGCCGATCAAATAGCCGATGAAGAAGTAGGGGTTGAAGAATGGCAGCGCGAGCGCAAAGCAGAACACCACGATAAAGATGTTCCACATCCCTTTCTGCGCATAAACGGTGCAAATCCGGACCACTTCCTTGCTGTCCTTCTCCGACGCTGTGGCGGCGCTCAGGTTCATGTTTTCTTTGATATAAACCACCGCGCGATACGCCCCCGTCACCACCGCCTGCGTCGAAGCGCCGGTGAACCAATAAATCACCGAGCCGCCCATGATGAGCCCCAGGATGATTTCCGGCTGCACGATGCTTAGCTTGGCCACCGCGCCGCCGAACAGGTTTTCCAGCAGGATGATAATGCCGAACACCATCGTTGTGGCGCCCACCACCGCCGTGCCGATCAGCACCGGCTTGGCCGTGGCCTTGAAGGTGTTGCCCGCGCCGTCGCCCTTTTCGAGCTGATACTTGGCGTTCTCGAAATCCGGATTGAAGCCAAAGTTGCTTTGGATGTCCTCCTTGATCCCGGCGCGCCCTTCGATCTGGCTCAACTCATAGACCGATTGCGCGTTGTCCGTAACGGGCCCGTAGCTGTCCACCGCGATGGTCACCGGCCCCATCCACAGGAACCCGAACGCCTCCAACACGAAGGCGAAGATCGGCGCCGCAAAAGCAAACTTCGCCGGCATCAGCGTGAGCAACGCCGGATTCTGCGAGAAATGGTAGGAAAGAAACATCAGCACCATGATGCACAGCCCCATCCAGAAGGCGGA
>JAQGOT010000333.1 GCA_028293465.1 Pedosphaera sp.
CATGCGCGACATCCGCTCCGCGAACGGCGCCGTCCGCGGCTCCGCCGAACGCAACGCCATCAACGCCCCCATCCAAGGCACCGCCGCCGACATGATCAAGCTCGCCATGATCAACATCCACCGCGAGTTGCTAAAAGGTAAATTCAAAACCCGCATGCTCCTCCAAGTCCACGACGAATTGGTCTTCGACGTGCCCGAGGTCGAAGAAGCGCGGGTGCGCCCGATCATCCAGGAAAAAATGCAGACCGCCATTACCCTGGATGTCCCCATCGTTGTCGAAATCGGTTCCGGCCAGACCTGGCTCGAAGCTCATTAACTGATCGGTCTTTGCGCTGTTAGCACTGGAAGCTGATGGGAAGCGGAGCAGAGGCCAATCCGGTGGCCTTCTAGTTGCAGGGACAGGTGGGACCTTGGTTCAAGGCCAGCCAATATTCCTCCACTGTGCATAGCAACTGCTCCAAAAAGCCAAGATTGCTGGTTTTGACGAGGTAGGAATTGGCGTGCAGGTCGAACGCTCGATTAATGTCGCACGGTTGGTCGGAGGAAGAAAAAACGACCACCGGCAGCCGCTTCAAGGCGGGATCGTCCCGGATGGCCTGCAATGCCTCCAGTCCCGTCATGCGTGGCATTTTGATGTCCAGCAACGTCAGGGAAGGAAAAGGAAAGCGCTCGCGGTCACCATAATGATGCTCCCCCCGCAGGTACGACATCGCCTGCTCTCCATCCGTGACAATTTGAAGTTGGGCCTTGATGCCAGACCGGGTCAAAGCGCGTCTCAACATGAACACGTCATCCGCATCGTCTTCCGCTACCAGGATGGTTTTCATAATCCGTTGGCCTTTCCTGGAACGTGCAACCGGCCCTGTCGAACGCGGCTTTCAGGAGCCGTCCGCGCGGCGCGAACGGATTCTCCGCTCAACGACCAGCTCATAATACATCAATTGCCACATCATACTGCGGAGCGCCAAACCGCATCACTACCTCCGCCCGATGCACGCCCTTTTTCATGCAGAAATCAATGGCTTCCCAGGTGCTCTCGAAGCGCTGGGCTTCGGTGAGGTTATTCACCCAGCCTCCTTGCTCCTGGAGAAACATCTGGGTTTGCTGTTGTCGTATGAATATCAGAACCGCGGGCATAACACATCCGTTCCGCTTTAATTGAATACGCAGTCGCGGCTCCCTTGAACAGTGGGTTAAACCCTACCGGCGCGCAGAGCGGGCGTGGACGCGTTGTTCATGCTCGGGTTGTTTAAGATTCGGGCGGCAGACGCCAAGGAGGTGGGGCTGAGGAAGCCCGCTGAAGAAACGTTCTGCCACCCGAATCAAAATCTGAGACCGGTAACGCGATACGTGGAATGCTTCTGACTCTGTGCTAATCAACCCAACTTGTCCAGCCTAAATCAGGCCCAAACCATTTTGAAAATTGCCGTTCTGAACCCGGGACGGTTTGGGCTGAAACCTTCATGCGACGTTGAGTTGCCCGAAGACTGAAATTAGCTTGGGTCTGTGGGGTGATATTTCGGTGCCGGAAAAACCCCTGCCATAGGTTCGTGAGTTAATCAGCATCAAACAGCGTGCACGCCTTATTTTAGAATACGCGCACAACAACCCAGGCACGACGTTTGGTGTGGGTGCAGCAGTGGTGGCAGTAATGCTCGTGATTGTCATTCTCATCCTCACCCGAAGGCGCAAGTTCAAACCTCAACGTTGAGCCAAAAAATGCAGCCCTCCGTTTTTGGGGTTTACCGCGAATCAAAGCCGCTGCTTGCGTCCCCGCCATCGCGCATTAAATTTGAATTAGTGATTATCTCGGAGAGCCGGAGGTAGCCAACGTCACCGGCGGGCTCCGCAAACATTTCAATTGGAGGCAACATGGTTACTCAATCTCATTCCCCAACCAGCCACAGTCGCGATCCGGGGCGGATTGCCGCGCCCAACGTCATCTGTGTTCCTTTTTCCCTCGTCAACGCCTATCTGGTCGGTGCTGGAGACGGCTCCTGGGTTCTGGTGGATGCCGGGCTTTCCTATTCGGCCCCCAAAATCAGGCGCGTTGCCGCGCACCACTTCGGCCGGAACACCAAGCCCACCGCCATTCTGTTGACCCATGGTCACTTCGATCATGTTGGGGCTCTCAAGAATCTCGTCACTTCCTGGAACGTGCCGGTTTATGCGCATGGGTTTGAACTCCCGTTTCTCACCGGCCACGCGGATTATCCGCCACCCGATCCCACCGTCGGCGGCGGTTTGCTCGCCTTGATGTCCTGGATGTTCCCGCACCGCGCCATCGATCTTGGCCCGCGCGCCCGGGCTTTGCCCGCCGATGGCAGCGTTCCGGGCCTGCCCGACTGGCGTTGGATTCATACCCCGGGACATTCGGACGGCCATGTCTCCTTCTTTCGCGAATCCGATTCCACCCTCATCGCTGGGGATGCTTTTGTAACCACCAAACAGGAATCCCTGCTCGCTGTGCTCACGCGCCGACAACACGTCTCCCGCCCGCCCGCGTATTTCACGCCCGATTGGCAGGCCGCGCGCCAATCCGTGCGGGAACTGGCTGCGCTCGATCCCAGCGTCGCCGCCACGGGTCATGGCCGGCCCATGCGCGGCCTAGAAATGTTGCGCCAATTGCACACCTTGGCGATGAATTTCGACCGCATCGCCGTGCCCAAACATGGTCATTACCCGCACCATCCCGCGCACGGTATTCCGGTCACCGCCCACCGTCGTGCATAAAATATCAAACCAGTAATAACTGCACCTTCTTTATGGCAGTCAAAACCGAAGCCGAAGTGAAACGGATCAAGCCCAAGCCGAAGGCCAAGGCGGGCAAGCTCAAAAAAGACCCCAACCTCGCCCAAGGCGAACGCTCCGAAAACGCCCTCTACGACGAGGACAAAGGCAGGAAAGACCAGGCAGCGAAAAGCCGGCCATCCATCGAAGATCGGACGGTGGGTTAGCAGTCTCCTACTCTCTGCACCATGTGGAATCCCACCACATCCGGGCTATCATCCGTGCTCATAACATCAAGCGGTGCAGAGAGTAAAAGACTCTGGTTGCTTTTGGCTGAACAATCCAAACCGGTGAAGAACCCGGTTCAAAGAGCGACCCACTCGCCAGCGGAACTCTTACCTCACAAATCTTGACTTATATTATCACACATTCCGAGATTCGCAACTCCCCGAAGCATTGCTTACTAGCACGGGAGATCGGGTTCTCAGCTTGCGTGGAAATTGCTTTTTAAGGGCAGGGCTCGTAGGCACCGCCGAACTCCGGGGCTTTTGGTCTCGATCCTCCCGCATCACGAGCAGAACGATGCCCGCAATCGCAATCAGCAGCGCCGTGAGGGTCACCAACCGACGGTGCGCCTGC
This sequence comes from Pedosphaera sp., assembly GCA_028293465.1. Classification (GTDB taxonomy): domain Bacteria; phylum Verrucomicrobiota; class Verrucomicrobiia; order Limisphaerales; family Pedosphaeraceae; genus JAQGOT01. The sequence goes on from JAQGOT010000333.1 coordinate 3,370, forward strand.
CAGTCTGAAATAAAATCGTCCCAAAATCCTTTGCCCATAGGCGTGCAAAGAAAGCAGGAATTGTGCGCACCTGACGCAAATTGTAAAATCCTGTGAAAGCGCGAAGAATTCCTCCGCCGAATAAACCTCGTGTCATCATTCTAGACAGCTTCCCACCCGGATTGGGACGTTTGCGCTAGGCCTTACGTCCTTAACACGGTCCGGACTTTATTCCATTGAAACTTTCCCCGCTCAGGATAACCCTTGCGCGGCTCTGGTGGAGACACCCGAAATCCATGCGCTACATTGAACCCGCCACCCTCGACGATCTCCCTCAACTCGCCGACCTGCTCATCGAACTGTTCACGGCGGAATCAGATTTTCAACCCGACCGCACCAAGCAATTGCGCGGACTCCGGCACATTATCGAGCATCCTGAGATCGGCCGCATTCTGGTGGCGCGGGAGGGGAGCGAAATTGTCGGAATGGTAAGCCTGCTGTTCACCATCAGCACCGCCGAAGGCGGACCAGTTGCTCTGCTGGAAGATATGATCGTCCGTTCAACCCACCGCGGCCAAGGCTTGGGTCCGCGGTTGCTGCAACACGCCATCCAGTGCGCGCAAGCGCAAGGTTTGAGCCGGATCACGTTGCTGACCGATGGTCATAACGCCAAAGCAATCGGTCTCTACGCAAAGCACGGTTTCAAACCTTCCGGCATGCTGCCCATGCGGCTGCATCTGGATGGAAGCTAATCGAACGCCTCGACGTTCCTTATTTCCCTTGTTCCTTCGCCCAGGAATCCCGCAAAGAAACCGTGCGGCTGAACACCGGCTTGCCCGGTTTTGAGTCCTTCGGATCAGCGCGGAAATAACCCAGGCGCTCAAATTGGTAACGCGTCTCAGGCGATGCCTCCGCCAGGCTCCGTTCCAGCTTGCCGCTGGTCAAAACCTCCAATGAATTCGGATTCAGGAACGTCTTAAAATCCCGGCCTTCCTTGTCGCCATCCGGCTCCTCCACCGTGAACAAGCGATCAAACAACCGCACCTCAGCTTCCACGGCGTGCGCCGCCGAGACCCAGTGGATCGTCCCCTTCACCTTGCGTCCCGCCGTGGCTCCGCCGCTCTTGGAATCAGGG
>JAQGOT010000357.1 GCA_028293465.1 Pedosphaera sp.
CCGGATGGCGTGAGTTCCGTGCGGCTTTGGTACGCCTCCGAGGGTGGCGCATGGAGCAGCGTTACCATGAGCAATGTCAGCGGCACTGCCTACGCGGCCATCCTGCCGGGACAAGCGGCCGGTACGCTGGTGCAGTTCTATGTTGAAGGCCGCGACGGCTTCAATGCCGGATCTTTCTTTCCGGCCGGCGGCACCAATTCGCGCGCCCTTTACCGGGTCAACGACGGGCAGGCGATCGCGGGGCCGACACGCAATTTCCGGATCCTCATGACGCAGGCGGACGCCACGCTCCTGCATGCCACGACGAACGTGCTGAGCAACGAATCCTTGGGCGCAACCGTGTTGAACGATGAGCAGGAGATATTTTATGATGTGGGCGTGCGGTTGAAGGGCAGTTTTGTGGGGCGCAACGTGCCGCGGGTTGGTTTCACCGTTGATTTTGATCCCACCCAGCTTTTTCGTGGCATACACGAAGCAGTGTCGCTGGATCGTTCGCAAGGCGCGTCCATCGGACAAGGCGAAATCCTCGTCAAACACATCGCCAGCCACGCCGGGGGCATTCCCAACATGTATGATGACCTGGTGCATGTCATCACGCCGCGCGCCCAGGACACCAGCATGGCGCAGTTGCGCATGGCGGCTTTTGGCGACGTTTATCTGGACTCGCAGTATCATAATGGGAGCAGCGGGCCGATGTACGAGAGCGAGGTGCTGCGTTACTCATCGACCACGGCTGATGGCACCACGGAAGGCCTCAAAGTTCCCGGCGCAGGCTTGGTCAATGTTGACCTGGCGGATTACGGCACCAACACGGAAACCTACCGCTGGTCGCTCCTCCAATCCAACAATCGGAGCGGGGAAGATTATTCCCGCATCATCGCCATGAGCCAGACATTCAGCCTGACCGGCACCACTCTGGACGCGCGGACGAAACCGTTGATGGATATCAACGAATGGATGCGCACGTGGGCTTTCGAATCCTTGATCGGCGTGAGTGACGGGTATTTCACGGGTAACAGCCCGCACAATTTTCGCATGTATGTGCGGCCCGATGATCAGAAGGTATTGGCGATGCCGTGGGATTGGGACTCGTGCTTCGTCAAATCCGCCACCGCCAATCTGGTGGGCACCGGCAATCTGGCCAAAATCGTCAACCTGCCCGGCAACCTGCATACCTATTACGGGCATTTGAACGATATGATCAATACGACGTTCAACACGGCGTACATGACCCGTTGGACGCAGCATTACGGGGTGCTGGCCGGCCAGGATTTCAGCGGCATCCTCACTTACATCGGCCAGCGGGCGAGTTTCGTCCAGGGTCAGTTGCCCACGGGGATTCCGTTCGCCATTACCAGCAACCTGGGCAATGACTTTGGCACGAACAACACCCAAGTGGTGCTGAGCGGCACGGGGCCGATCCAGGTTGGTTCGATCCAGGTCAACGGCGTGGATTATGCGGTCAATTGGACTTCGATTACCAATTGGAACCTGACCCTGCCATTGAGCGCCGGGACCAATTCGTTGACGGTTCGCGGCTTCGATCTTAACGGTGTCCCGGTTGCCAATGCCACGGACACCATCATCATCACCAACAACGGCGTGGGCGCGCCGCAACCGGTGGTGGTGAACGAATGGATGGCGGATAATGCGGCTCCGGGCGGAATCGCTGATCCGGTGGATGGTTTGTTCAAGGATTGGTTTGAGCTGTACAATCCGAACGCGACGCCGATTGATCTCTCGGGCTGTTACCTCACCGACACCTTGAGCCAGCCGACCCAATGGCAGATTCCCACAAACAGGGTGATTGCGGGGAACGGATTTTTGCTTGTCTGGGCCGACAACCTGACCAACCTGAACGGCATGGGCGCCAATGGCGATTTGCACGCGAATTTTCAACTCTCGAAAGGGGGCGAAGCCATTGGCTTATTTGCGCCGGACGGCGTGAGGCCGCTTTCCACAGTCACCTTCGGGGCGCAGGAGCAGAACGTGAGCCAGGGACGGTTTCGCGACGGCAACACCAACGGGATTTTCCCCATGGTGACGTTCACACCCCGACAGGCCAATTTCCTGCCGGCCCCCCGGTTCAGCCAGCTTTCGCTTTCGCCTGGACTTGCCACCCTTGTTTGGGAAGCAGTTCCGGGGGTGAACTATCAACTGCAATATAAGACCAACCTGGCGGATGGAAGTTGGACGGACCTGAGTCCCGGCGTTTTGGCCACCAACAGTTCGGTGAGCTTCACCAACGCTATTAATGGCGATCCACAGCGCTTCTACCGCTTATTGCGCACCAATTAGAAAGAGCACTCGGGGCGTGCGTTTATCGCTTTTCTCTTGACCGCCAACGGCTTTCCGCGCAAAGCTCAAACATTCCACCGACTTTCAAATGTCAGCACGGCACGTAAACTGTTTATTCCAAAATCCAACCCGTATGAAAAAAACACTCCGGCGGCTTACGACAACCGCGCTCCTGACCCTGACTTGTGTCTGCGCGGCGCGGGCCGACATCACGAACAACCTGGCGTTGTGGCTCACTCTGGATGAGACCAGCGGGTTAACCGCGCATGATTCGAGCGCGAATGGGTTCACCGCCAACCTGACCAATTTTGTCGGGGATAATTCGCAGTGGCTGGCCAACGGGCGCATTGGCAGAGCGGTGCGGCTCAACATCCCCACCACGACGAATCAGTTTCTTTTCGTCCCGGATGCCCCGGCGTTGAATTTCAGCGCCAACAATACGGTGACGGTGGCCGCCTGGGTCAGCAGCGCCGCCGCGCAAGTGTCGGGTGGGGGTATTATTTGCAAAGGCGCTGGCGGCGGCAGCGAACAGTACAATCTCGATATCAACGGCGGTAAATTTCGGTTTTTCATCCGCAACTCGGCTGGCGCGGCGAACCCCGTGACCGCCACTGTCGGGCCGACCGCCAACTTTCAACATGTGGCCGGGGTTTATGATGGCGGGGACAAAACCCTCAGGATCTATGTGAACGGCCAGTTAAATGCGGTGACGACGAATGCGGCCAATGCCTCTTTGAAAGTCACGGCTCATGAGCTGAGCATCGGCGCCCGGCAGAGTGCCGCCGCCACCTACAACCTGCCCTTTACGACTGGAGTTATTGATGACGTCCATGTGTATGGCCGGGCCTTGACCGCGAGCGATATTTTCGAATTGTACTCAGCCAGCGGCAAAGCGCCCATCATCACCGCCCAGCCAAGAAATTATTCCTGTTACGCCGGTGATATCGCGGCTTTCTCCGTCACGGTGGACGCGGTGAACAGCATTGTTCCCTTGTCGTATCAATGGCAATTGGGGGGCACCAACATTCCCGGCGTCACGACCGCCACTTTGGGCCTCACGAACGTGGTGACAAATTGGAGCGGCCTGAACGTCGCCGTGGTCATCACCAATGTGATCGGCAGCACCACCAGCGCCCCGGGGCTCCTGACCATCGCCTCGCTCCCGGCGGCGGATATCAGCGGCGGCTTGGTTGGATATTATACCTTTAATGATATTGCCGGTTCCACCACGGCGCTGGATTCCACCACCAATGGCAATGTCGCGGCGCTGCAAAACTTTGCCGATTACACGGTCTGCTGGACGAACGGACTCATCGGGGGTGGTTTGAATTTTAACGGCGACCTTTCCACACTGGATGTGGTGGCCATTCCGGGCATTGGCAGTCCGGCGCCCGCGGCGCTGGATTTCACAACCAACGGCGTTTTCACCTTGGCGGCCTGGGTCAATGGCGCGCTCGTCCAAACGGCCGGAGCCGCAGTCCTGGCCAAAGGTAACGGGAACGGCGGGGAGCAGTTTGTAGTGGATCTGAGCGGCGGGAGGTACCGTTTCTTTGTGCGCAACGCAGCCGGCGCGGTTTCGACCGTCCAGACCACCATCGTGCCGAACAACACCTGGCAGCACTTGGTCTGCGTGGTCAACACGGCCAATGGCATCCTGAACTGCTACATCAACGGCCAACTGGCAGGCGAGGCCATTGCCCCGCTCACACTGCTCAGCAATGCGCATGAAATCAGCATTGGCAACCGCCAAAGTGCGTCCGCCAACTACAATCTGCCCTGGACCGGGATCATCGATGATGTGCGCTTCTACAACCGGAGTTTTTCGGCGGCCGATGTCCAGGCGCTCTATTTGACCGGGGGCGTGTTCCCTCCGGCCATCGTGACCACGCCGACCGGCGCCTCACTTTACGTGGGTGATAATTTCAAATTCACGGGGCTGGCCAGCGGCACGTTTCCGCTGGCGTATCAATGGGCCAAGAATGGCACGCCGCTCCCCGGGGCCACCAACGCGACCCTGGTCTTCACCCCCACGGTGGCGACCAATGCGGGCAGCTACACGCTGGTGGTGACGAACGCGTACGGCTCGGTTACCAGCACGCCTCCGGCCATCTTGCAATTGACGCCGTTTACCCTCGCCAGTGCGCTGGCGGGTTATTGGACTTTTGATGACGGCACCAATTCGGCCACGGCGGCGGACGCTTCCACCAACGGGAACATCGGCAATCTGACGAGCTTCCCTGATTTCGTCTCAGAATGGGTATCCGGCCGCACCAATGGGGCGTTGGTTTTCAATCCCACAGCCGGCCTCAATGAGTATGTGTCGGTGCCCGACAGCGCGAGCTTGAATTTCAACACGGTTTCCAACTTTTCGCTGGCGGCGTGGGTCAAAGGCCCGGCGGTCCAATTGTTGGGCGCAGGCGTCATCGCCAAAGGCTACGGCGGCGTCAACGAGGCATATGCCATCGATTTTATTGCTGGAAACTTTTACCGGTTTTACCTGCGAAATGCCGCGGGCGGATCGACGGTGCTGAACACGTCGGTGACTCCCAATGGGCAATGGCAGCATATCGTCGCGACTTATGATGGTGCGTTCACGACCATGAACTTTTATGTGAACGGCGTGCTGGTCGCGAGCAATACGGCCGCGCCGCCGACGCTCCTGGCCGATAACGGCCATGAACTCTCCATCGGGGCTCGCGAGTCCAGCAGCTTCTCGGGCTATAACCTCCCGTTCAACGGCACCATTGATGACGTCCGCATTTACGGCCGGACGCTGAGTTCCAACGACGTGGTCAATCTCTATCAGGCAGCAGGCATCATGTTGCCGGTGTTTTACACGCAGCCCATCGCCGGGGCGTCGCTTTACGTGGGGGACAACCTGACCCTTTCCGCTTTCGTGGACGGCACCGCGCCGTTGCGCTATCAATGGCAGAATAACGGGATTACCATCGCCGGGGCCACCAACTCCAGCCTGGCGATAACGAACGCGCAATTGACCAACGCGGGGAGTTACGTTTTGGTGGTGACCAATCTGGGCGGCAGCGTGATCAGTTCGACCGCCGTGGTTCAGGTCGTGAGCTTTAACCTCACGAACACGGCGGCGTATTATCGCTTCGATGAAACGACCGGCACGAGCGCGACGGATTTCTCCGGTAACACCAACACCGCGACCTTGTTCAACTTCCCGGGTGACGATTCGGAATGGGGTCCCGGGCGGATCAACGGCGGACTAAACTTTAACGTCGACGGTTCCGGCGTCAGTTACGTGACGGCGGCCGACAGCTCCAGCTTGAACTTCTCGAATAAACTCTCCTTCTCGCTGACCGCCTGGGTCAAAGGTCCGCCGGCCCAAGCCAATGGCGCCGGCATTATCGCCAAAGGCGCGGGTGCGGGCGGTGAGGAATATGCCATGGACGTGCATACGGATCAGTTGCCGACCCCGGCCTACCGGTTTTACGCGCGCAACGCCGCCGGCACCGGTTTTAATCTGGCCACGGCCGTCAAACCGAACGGCCGCTGGCAGTACTTGGTGGCAACGTTCGACGCGAGCGGCGGAGCGATGAACTTTTATGTGAATGGGCAACTCGTTGCCACCACCCCCGCGCCTACCTCCCTCCTGCCCACAACGCATGACGTCAGCATCGGTAGTCGCGAGTCGGGCCCGTTCACCGGCTACAATCTGCCGTTCACCGGCGAGATTGACGAGGTCCGCTTCTACGCCCGCGCGCTGCAAGTCTCCGAAATCCAGTCGCTCTACGCGCTGGCAGCGCCCTTTGCACCGGTGGTTTATGCGCAGGCCAGCGGCGCCACCAATTACACCGGCACCAGCGTCACCTTCGCCCCGGTGGTGGACGGAACGGACCCGCTGACGTATCAATGGTCCAAGAACGGCAATCCCATCTCCGGAGCAACCAACAGCGGGCTGACCTTGAACAATCTGCAATTGTCCAATGCGGGGAATTACTCCCTGTTCGTCACCAACGCGCTCGGTTCCGTGACCACGCTGCCGGCCACCCTCCAGGTTCTGCCCGTTGCGTTTGGATCAACCGGCACCGGCTTGTTGAGCGACGGGACGTTCCAGTTGAGCTTCTCCGGCCCGCCTGACAGTTCGTACAGCATTTATGGCAGCCCGGATCTGAGCCTGCCATTTGCGCAATGGACGCTGCTGGCCACCGGAAACTTTGATGGCAATGGAGCGGCCACCTACGTTGATTCGGCTGCACCCAGCCAGCCGGTTCAGTTCTATCGCTTCACGGTGCCGTAAATGAGCCAGATGACCCGATGAAAACCTATAACGCGTCTCGAAAACGTCACGCCGGGGCTTTTACCCTGATCGAGTTGCTCGTGGTGATTGCCATCATCGCGATCCTGGCGGGTTTGTTGCTCCCGGCTTTGGCCAAAGCCAAGGCCAAGGCAGTGCAAACCCAGTGCCTGAACAACTTGAAGCAACTGAACCTGGCGATGGTGATGTACTGCGCCGACAACCGGGAGCTGACTCCCAGCGCCGACAGCGTCCCTGGTCAGGACATTTGGTGGTATTACAAAGAATTGGTCAAATCCTATGCCGGGATAAACCGGGCCGCATCGTCAAACGACTTTGTGTTCCAATGTCCCAAAGACCGCGGCTGGGCACCCAACCCCAATTACCTCATTCCGCACCATCAAAACCGGATCCTTGACTATGGGAGTTTTGTTTTTAACGGAGTTAACGGGGCCAGCCCCAACAACCTCCTGAACATCAAACTGCCCACCGTGCAACATCCTTCGCGGACGATGCTGATGGCGGAGTGGCCGATTCATTGGGGATATTCATGGCATCGCAGCGCGACCGGGAACGCCAACATTCCCTACAATAACGCCATCAATAACGTGAGCTTCGTGGACGGCCATGCGAGTTACATCAAACTCTACATGAACACGGCCTTGGGGCCTTACCCGTACGCTTACAATACCAAGGACATTCCCGGCAAGTATGACTACCAATTTGCCCCCGATTGATGGCGGTTTCGTAATGGGCCGTTGGTCGCGGTGGAACACCTGCTTCCTCCTGCTGCTGGCGAGCACCCTCTCCGCTTGCACGCCCAAGGAAACACAGACCCTGCTTGAGCCGAGTCGCGCGCTGGGAACGGTGCTGGCTGAGGAAACGGCTCAGATCAGCGGACCAAAAAAGGGAGTGGTCATCATCGTTCCCGATGCCTCGTGGGGGCCTTCGTCCAGTGTCGAGGAAGCTTTCAAAGCTGGATTGAAAAAGAAAGGTGTCACCGTCCTGGAGGTCAAAGCCGCGAGACTGGGCGACCCGATGCACCCGGACCAGGTCGGGATGCTGCCGTCAGATTTTTTCGAGCTCATGCAAAAGTTTCCCGAAGCCGCGGCCATCGTTTCTTTGGTTGGCGTGCCCCGTTTCGCTCCGGGTGATGTCGCCCGGCTCCCGGCTGATCATGCGCCGTTGCTGGTCGTCGCCACCGCGATGTTGGGAAATGTGCCCGGTGTGCCGGGCGGTCGTGAGGGGCTCCCCGGGTTGATTGATGCCGGCGTGGTCCGGTTCGCCATTATCGACGGTTCCGGGACTCCTGATCACAAAACGAATGGGAAGGATGGCGAGCAGGAGCTTTTTGCGCAGCATTATTTAGTACTGCGAGGCGGGGTTGGCAGTTTGCCGACCAGCGCGAGCCACCCTTGAGGCGGAGCGCTGCGCCTCAGGCTGCTAGCGAAGCTGTTGGTGCTCGTCCGCCGAGCCGGTGAGGTGGTGTCGCAGGTGCTCCAGACTGCCGAGCAGCAGGCGGCGCAGATCTTCGCGGGCGAGAATGGCCTCCTCATCCAGTTGGATGGTGCCAAAGGGGAGCAGCACCGACGCGGGCTCGAGGATCTTTGCTGACATGGTCTTCAACACTTCCCTCAGCGAGTCGAGCGCCCAGGTCGAGCCGCGTTCCGCATGCAGGATCACCACGGGTTTCCCCACGAAGCCGGGATCGCTCACCAACCAATCCAGCGCGTTATTGAAGGAGCCGGGGAGGCCATGGGCATATTCCGGCGTGGAGAGGACCAAGGCGTCGGCCTTGGCAAGGAAGCCGCGGAAAACGGAAACCTCGGGAGGCGGCGTCTCGCCGTCCAGGTCGGGATTGAAATGGGGGAGCGCGCCGATTTGCTCGCAGTGCACGAACGCCAGTTCGGGAGGCGCCAACCGCGCATAAGCGCGAAGCACCGCACGATTCAAAGACCGCGCCCGGAGGCTACCGCAGAGGGTCACTATTTGCATGCGGGCAATTATGCTGCGAATCGGGATCGAAGCAACAACGAGTGGCCCCTGCTCGGGAGAAAGGCGGGGATGGGGAATGGTTTTACATAAGGTAACGAAGGTGCTTGCGCACGGGTGTTAGCACACGGCCACAAGGGGAAATGTCGGATGACGAAGGAATGTCCATCCCTCAAGGAAGGGTTCGAGTGGTGGCGGAACGGGCGAACTCCTGGTGAGCGACGGAAAGACCCGAAGCACAACAAATTTGGGAACGGAAATTTTTTACCGGTTAATGATCGACCTGGTGTGCGGCCCTTTCACTCCATCTTGAGTTTCCGCCCCATGGCCGCCGCCCTAACGCGAGCCCGACCAGTCTGTAAATACTATAATACTATTGACCGACCCCTTTCCGTTGCGCTCCGCGCGGACTACGCCTCAACGAAAAAACCTGACGGAAATTTTACCACCCTCTTGACAACCCTCATAGGCGCTGCAGCGCATGGTTAGACGGCATCATATATCCAGAGCCAGATAAAATCGGACTCGCTGCTTGTCGGCTGCTCTCAGTACGCGCTCAATGCTCTCCAAATCACGAATAACCCCGTCACGCAAATCTGGCGGGGAATTTGGTAGAAAAATCTTCACGCTCTTGTCTCGAAACTTCTCCAGAATCGAGTCGATGGCCGCTAAACCCGCAGATGCATCATACCATTGCTCGGGAAATGGACCTGCTGCGCCGCGCTTTTTCTCACGCTCCGTCCCCTTCGGACCAGTGCAGAGAAACTGGCCAATACCGACAATCGGTGAATCTCCGCCCTCCATGCCAGCGACCATGCGCGACGGAATAAATGCATGGGCAAGATAGCGCCCATCAACCGTGGAAGACTCACAGCCAGGAATCGGCGTCTCCAAATAACACTTGATACCATACTGAGTGAGGCCCATATCAACCTGCTTCTGGACTTCTTTTTCGAGCCGCGCAACCTCTTCGCGCTGGGGTGATTTCTCGCAACCAGCGACCAACACGATAAGTGCGAATGTGCAGAGGCGTGTCATGCCGTCTAACGCCCCAAGCTCAGCGACCCGGCGCACGGGACGCAACGATGGCAACCGCGACGCTCTCGCCGGGTTCGCTGCAGCGCATGGTTAGGTCTCATTTGGTGTCTCCATCATAAGAAAAAACTCGAA
>JAQGOT010000379.1 GCA_028293465.1 Pedosphaera sp.
GCAAGACCCAGGCGGAGTCGGAAATCCAGGATTCCCGCCGGCAGATCGATTCGCTGAAGTTAGATCGCGAGCAGGTGAATGCGCAGGTGGCCGAGTTGCTCAGCCAGAAGATGACGCAGGAAAGCGAAATTGAGACGCGAGAGGAAGATTTGCGGGAGCAGCGTCGACGCCTCACCGAATGCCAGCAACAGCGGGGGACACTGGAAGTTGAACTGGCCCAGAAAAACATGGCCGTCCAGAACCTGCGGGAACGGGTTGAGCAGAAATATCACGTCAAGATCGAGGACGTGCGCAGCGAATGCATCACGATCACTTTCGCGGACGAGGGGCCAGCCAAGGTGGAGACGTTGACGCCGGAAGAAATGGCGAACAGCGGCGCAGCCACTGATTGGAACGCCATCGGCGAACAGGTGGCGGCACTCCAGAAGCGCATTGATGAGATGGGGCCGGTGAACCTCGTTGCCATCGAGGAATACGAGGAAACCGAGCAGCGCCATACCTTTCTTTCCACGCAGCATGATGACTTGGTGACCGCCAAGGCCCAGTTGCTGGAGGTGATCAACCGGATCAACCTGCAAACCCGGCAGATGTTCACGGAGACCTTCGAGAAGATTCGGGACAACTTCCGCGCCATGTTCACCGAGGTTTTCGGCGGTGGCAAAGCCGATCTGTTGCTCGTGGGCGAAGGCGACGCGCTGGAAAGCGGCATTGAGATCGTGGCCCGCCCGCCGGGAAAGCAGTTGCAAACCATTTCGCTGCTGTCGGGTGGTGAGCAGACGATGACGGCCGTATCGTTGCTGTTCTCCATTTACCAAGTCAAGCCGAGCCCGTTCTGCGTGCTGGACGAATTGGACGCGCCGCTGGACGAATCGAACATCAACCGTTTCATCAGGGAGCTCCAGCGTTATCACTCTCATTCCCAGTTTATCATCATCACGCACAACAAGCGCACGATCGGCATCGCGGATGTGCTCTACGGCGTGACCATGGAAGAGCACGGCATCAGCAAGATTGTGAGCGTTAAATTCCACAAGGCCGACGAAGCAGTAAGTGACCAGCGCCAGACACCCTTGGTCCCCCCGGCGCAGGGTGGCGCGCAATTGGAGAAAGCCGAGAACACGCCGCACAAGCAGGCTGAGACGATGGACATCGCGATGGCGAAGTAGAGGACCGCGTAGCCCGAGGCGGTTGGTTACGGGATGGACTCTGCGGTCACAGGCAGATGTCGCAAGGCCTGACCGGAGCGGGCTTGGGTATGCTCACCGTCCCTCACGACTTCCACGCCGTTGACCAGAACGTACGGAATTCCGGACGGGTAATGATGCGGGTCTTTGTACGTCGCGTTGTCCCGGACAGAGGCGGGATCGAAGATGGTGATGTCGGCCCAGTTGCCTTCGCGGAGTTGGCCGCGTTCTTTGAGGCGGAAGCTTTCAGCGGGAAGAGTGGTCATGCGGCGGATGGCATCTTCGAGGCTGAGGACGTGAAGTTCGCGCACGTAACGGGCCAGGACGCGGGGATTATTGCCATAACCGCGGGGATGAGGGACGCCCTTGCCGAATTCCCGCAAGCCGCTGTCGCAGGCAATCGCGGTATTCGGAAAGCGCAGAAACTTTTGCAAGTCCACTTCATCGATGCCATGGAAAACGCCGGAGGCACCGCCATGTCGCTCGATGTCCAAAATCAATTCGATCTGGTCGGGCAATGAATCCGAACCAAGTTTCGCCTTGGCCGCTTCGGAAATGTTGAGGCCGTTCAGAGACGTGTCGTGCTTGTACTCGGCAACCACGGCATAAGTGTAATCCTGCCGGCCATTTTCTTTCAGACTCGCCTTCATTTTTGCGATGATGCCGGACTTTTGCTTTGGATCGTTTATGCGTTCGAGAAATTTCGCGTGGCCGCCTTCACGCGCGGTATCGGGGACGAGCTGGCTGATGCCGGTGCTGGAGGCGGTGTAGGCGTATTGATCCTCGGTGATGTCGAGACCTTCGGCGCGGGCTTTTTCGATGACGGCGATCACTTTGTCGGTCTGGCCCCACGACGAGTTGCCGGACAGCTTGATATGCGAGATTTCAGCGCGGATATGCGCTTCGCGCGCGATGCGGAAGAGTTCGTTGAGGGAGTTAAAGATACCCGTGCCTTCGTCCCGCATGTGGCTCGCGTAGATCCCGTCGTAAGTGGAAGCAACCTTGGCGAGTTCGATGATCTCTTCGGTTTTGGCGAAGGTGCCGGGCAGGTAGATCAATCCGGTGGAAAGGCCGATGGCGCCGTCCTTCATCGCCTGTTCCACCATCGCCTTCATTTTTTCCAATTCTTCAGGGGTTGGCGGGCGCATGAAAGAACCGCCCATGACTTTGCCGCGCACGGTATTGTGCCCGATGAAGGAGGCAACATTTACGGAAACATTCGTGGCCTCGACCTCGCGGAAGAACTTGCCAATATCGGAAGCGGAGCCGCCGCAGTTGCCAACGACAATGGTGGTGACGCCCATGCGGACGAAATTTTCGGCGAGCGGCATTTCAGCAACCTCATCGGCGTGGGTGTGGACGTCGATGAATCCGGGGGCGACGACCAGATTGGTGGCGTTGATTTCCCGTTTCGCATCTCCGGTGAGGCGGCCGATGGCGGCAATGCGACCGTTGGTTACGCCGATGTCGCCGAAGTAGGCGGGGTTGCCTGTCCCGTCCACAACGCGGCCGTGGCGGATGATGAGATCATAGGTCTCCGCCGGACAGGTGGTAATTGGCAGGAGGAACCAGCTAAAAATGAGGAGACGGAAGGTTGACTTCATGGCGCGTTTGATACCAATTAAATTCAAACATGGCTACTACTTAGACATGTAGGTTGACAGTTGGATTGCAGATTGAAAACTGACCGAACATTTCTTTCCGCAGAGTGGCGTTACTTGGCGATGCTTAATTACGAGATCGACCCGGAGGTGCTGCGTCCATACCTTCCGGCCGGGACGGAGTTGGATGCCTGGAACGGGCGGACCTACGTCAGCATGGTCGCCTTCCTGTTTCTGAACACCCGGGTGCGCGGCATGGCGATTCCTTTCCACCGTAATTTTGAGGAAATCAATCTGCGCTTCTACGTTCGGCGGCGCGGTCCGGATGGCTGGCAACGAGGCGTGGTGTTCGTGAAGGAAATCGTGCCGCGCTTCGCCATTGCGGCGATGGCCCGGCTGTTCTACAACGAAAACTACGTGGCTTTGCCAACCCGGCATAAACTGGAGGTTTCGGCGGAGAGCGTCATGGCGGATTATGGCTGGCGCCTGAAAGGGCGATGGAATCGCCTGCGGGTGAAGACGACGGGCAGTTTCAAGTTCGTCGAACCCGGATCGTTGGAAGAATTCATCACCGAACATTACTGGGGCTATGCCGCGCAGGGGGATGGCGGCTGTGTGGAATACCGGGTTGCACATCCCGCCTGGCCTATCTGGCAGACGGAGGAAGCGGGGTTGGACTGTGACGTGGATGCGCTCTACGGCGACCGGTTCGCGGCTTGGTTGAAGGCAGCGCCCAGCTCGTCGTTTCTGGCGGAGGGATCGGAGGTGACGGTCCTGGATGGGACCAAGATCAAGCCGGTTGGAACAATTCGGCAATGATGTATTGGAACTGCGGGAGCAGGGATTCGCTCAGGACTTCGCGGACAGCGAGAATCTCTTCGTACGGCTCGCTCATGTGCCGGCGAGGAAGCTATGCAGAAACCGGCCGGTATGCGAGCGTTTGTTGCGGGCGACTTGTTCCGGCGTGCCTTCGGCCACGATGGTGCCGCCTCCTTCGCCGCCTTCCGGGCCCAGGTCGATGACCCAATCCGCTTCGGCGATGAGATCGAGATTGTGCTCGATGACAATGACGGAATGCCCGGCGTCCACCAGGCGTTGCAACACGCCCACCAAGCGGCGCACGTCGGCAATGTGCAGGCCGATGGTCGGCTCCTCGAGGATGAACAGGTTCCGCCGGGGCAGCCGCTCGATGAGATCCGGCTCCTTCAATCCGGTCAACAAATGGGAGACGAGTTTGACGCGTTGGGCTTCGCCACCACTCAGCGTGGGACTGGTCTGTCCCAGCTTTAAGTAACCGAGCCCGGTGTCGCAGAGCGCCTGCAGCGCGCGCTTGATTTTGGGGAGCGCGGAGAAGAACTCCAGGCCTTCCTCCACGGAGAGCTCCAATACTTGAGCAACGTTTTTGCCGCTGAACTCGATATCGAGGGTTTCGCGGTTGAAACGGCAACCGTCACAGACTTCGCAGCGGACGAAAGCGGGCGGGAGGAAGTTCATCTCCAGCTTAATCGTGCCCGCGCCTTCACACTCTGGACAGCGGCCTTGGACACTGTTGAAGGAAAAACGGCTCGGTGAGTAGCCGCGCAAGCGGGCTTCGGGGATCTGCGCGAACAGTTGCCGGATGGTGTCGAAGAAACCGACGTAGGTGGCGGGAATCGAGCGCGGGGTGCGGCCGATGGGGGACTGATCCACCTCATAGACGGCCTGGATGAAATCCTGGCCGGAGAGGTTGGCATTTTTGGTCTTCGATTTGCGATTTTTGATGGCGGATTGGACGGCAGGCAGGAGGCATTCGCGGATCAGAGTGCTTTTGCCCGAACCACTCACGCCGGTGACCACGACCAGGCGATTCAACGGAAAGCGCGCCGTAAGGTTCCTTAAATTGTGCACGCCGGCATTGCTCAGGGTCAGCCATTCATGAGATTGCGAAGGGCCGATGAGTGATTGCGGATCGGCTTTGCCTTTCTTTACGTTGGCTGCGGCCACCGGGCGGCGCTCGCCGCGGGCCGGGAATTTCTTCTCAGCGCGAAGGCATTGGCCGGTGATGGAATCCGGGTGGCGTAGCAATTCTTCCAGCGTGCCGCTGGCCACAACGGTGCCGCCATGGACGCCGGCCCCGGGGCCGAGATCAATGATGTGATCGGCGCGGCGCATGGTTTCCTCATCGTGTTCGACGACCACCACGGAGTTGCCGCGGCCTTTCAAGGATTGCAGCGCGGCGAGCAATTGCTCGTTGTCGCGCGAATGGAGGCCGATGGTCGGTTCGTCGAGCACGTAGAGCACGCCGCTCAGATTGGAACCTAGCTGGGCCGCCAGACGGATGCGCTGGGTTTCGCCGCCGGACAGGGTGGGAACGCCACGGCCCAATTGAAGGTAACCCAAGCCCACTTCGGAAAGAAACTTCAGGCGCTCGGTAATTTCCGGCAGAATGTCACGCGCAATCAGCGCCTCGCGGCCTTTGAATTTCAACTTACGGAAAAAGTCACGAGCGTCCTCCACGGGCATCTTGGCGAAGGTGTCAACGGTGGGGGCCAGTTGCGAACCCAGGGTAAGGCGGACCGCGCGGGCGATGGGATTGAGGCGGGCGCCTTCGCAATCCGGGCAGGTTTCACGGCTCCCTTCCTGCCATTCGTACCAAGATTCCTCGATGGCATCCGCCCGCGCACCGCGTTCCACTTCGGGCAAATAGAAGAGTTCACCAAAGCCGCGACATTTAAGGCACCAACCCTGGGCTGAATTGTAGCTGAAAATCTTAGGGTCGAGGGTTTCGAATGACCGACCGCACTTGGGACAAGCCCGTTCCGTGGAATGGATGGAGACTTTGCCGTGATTGTCCAAGGCAAACAAGGTTCCATGACCCAGCTTAAGGGCCTCGTCAATGATGAGTTGAGGGGAGTGGTTGGCGGCGCGGAGTTTGCGTTCGAGGACGCCGACGACGATTTCCACGTCGTGCTCCCGGAAACGATCCAGGCGCAGCCGTTCGTTGGTGCGGTACATTTTGCCATCGGCGCGCACCTCCTCGTACCCGTGTTTGGCGGCCCATTCGGCCACGTCGGTATGAAAACCTTTGCGGTTGCGGACCACCGGGGCGAGGAGGAGCAGGTCGCCGCGCTTCTTGATTTCCGCTTTGAGCCGCAAGCCGAGTTGGTCCCGCGTCTGCGCTTCCACCGGCATCTGGCAGTCCGGGCAATACTGGGTTCCGAGCCGGGCAAACAGCAGCCGAAGGAAATGATAAATCTCCGTGACCGTGGCGACAGTGCTCTTGCCCCCGCCCCGGCTGTTCCGCTGCTCAATGCTGACGGTGGGTGGAATCCCCGTAATGAGGTCCACGTCCGGTCGGGAGAGTTGCTCCACAAACTGCCGGGCATAGACGTTCATGGAGTCAAGGAAGCGCCGCTGGCCTTCGGCAAACAGAAGGTCGAATGCCAGGGTGCTCTTGCCTGAGCCAGAGACGCCGGTGATCACCACGAATTGGTTGCGCGGGATCGTGAGTGAGAGATTTTTAAGATTATGCTCACGCGCTCCATGAATGGAAATCACGTTGTCCGTTGCGGGAAAAATGTCGGTTCCG
>JAQGOT010000382.1 GCA_028293465.1 Pedosphaera sp.
CGACGGTGAGCGTGTAGGTCAGACTGGCCCCGACGGAGACCGGGTCGGGGGAATCCACCATCGCGATGGAAACATCATCCTGCAACAGCACATTGAACGGACCGCTCGCGCCGGCATGCCCGTTGCCATCATCCGCGCGCAGCACGGCGTTGGTGGCGGGCGCCTGGACAGCCAGGCTGCCGGTCCAGACCCCGTTCGTGAACGGTCCGGCCGACACCGGGGTGATCAACAGGGGTGCGCCAGCGTTCACGGTATAACGCAAATCCACCAAGTAGACCAGCGTGCCAGCGCCGGTGCTCGTCGGAAAGGTGTCCGATGAGCTGGAGTAATACGCGTTCGCGATCGTCCCATCCGGGAAAGTGTTGGTTCGGTCTGGGCGCGAATAATAACTCCCGCCCCCGGTATAAAAGCCGACGAAGTAGGTTGAGCCGGCCGCGAGAGCGAGCGGTGTGTTCAGTGGCGTTTCGACCCAGGTGCCAGCCACACTGCTCACATTTTGGCTGGCCAACAGCGTCCCGTTCGTCTGCCAAATGGAAACCTTGGTGCCCGAGTAGGAGCGCACATGCGTCACCAGAAGGTTCGTGTTCGGCGTAAAGGCGAACGCAATGGTGTAATCACCCGAGCCGCTGCTGGTTGCAACCAAATTGCCCAGGATCGTGTTCGTGGCCGTGCCACCGCCCGTTGACCCGCCCAACGCGACCGTGCCGCCGAAGTTGGTGGCCGCCAGGTCGAAAACATCCCGGGCGGTGATCGTCGCGGTGAACGGCAGACCGACAATTTCAGGGGACGGGATCGTGGTCCAGACAAAATGGTCCACCTGCCCGGGCAGGCCGTCGTCGTTGAGGATGGTGCCCACCGCCTGGCCGCGGCCGAGCA
Source organism: Pedosphaera sp. (assembly GCA_028293465.1). Lineage (GTDB taxonomy): Bacteria > Verrucomicrobiota > Verrucomicrobiia > Limisphaerales > Pedosphaeraceae > JAQGOT01. Next base: position 877 of record JAQGOT010000382.1, read on the forward strand.
CGCCGTTGACCGGGTTCGAGAGGGTCACGAAAAAGGTTTCGTTGGTCTCGATCAGGACATCCCCGAGCACCCGCACCGCGAGGCTTTGGTTGGTGGTTCCGGGCGCAAAGGTCAGCACCCCGTTGGTGCCCAGGTAATCGCCGCCTGCGGCGGCAGTGCCGTTGGCGGTGGCATAGTTGACCGTGATGGTCTGCGCGCTGGGCGCGGCCAGCGTGACGGCGAACACCAGGTTGTTGGTGCCGACGTTGCCCTCGGGCACCGCCGCGTCGGCGACGGAGATGGTCGGCGGCGTTACCGTGGTGGCGGCCGTGGCGAGGTTGTTGCCCAGATACGGATCCGCTTCCGCGCGCGCAACGATCGCCTGGTTGGTGATCGTCGTTCCGGCAACTGTGGGCACCACCACGATGGTGATGACCGCGTTGCTGCCGCCCGGCAGGGAACCCAGGCTACAGGACACGACACCTCCGCTCTGGGCGACGCTGCCTTGCGAAGCCACCGCTGACACGAAGGACACGCCCGGCGACAGGAGATTGGTCACGGTCACGCCGGTCGCTGCGGAGGGCCCTGCGTTGCCGACGGTGAGCGTGTAGATCAAACTGGCCCCGACGGAGACCGGGTCGGGGGAATCCACCACCGCGATGGAAACATCATCCTGCAACAGCACATTAAACGGACTGCTTGTGCCACTGTATCCGTTGCCATCATCCGCGCGCAAAGCGGCGTTGGTGGCGGGCGCCTGCACGGCCACAGGGCCGGTCCAAACCCCGTTCGTGAAGTTGCCGGAAACGGTGGGCGTAACAGGCAGTGCGGGAGAAGACCCGACTGTATATCGAAGATCGACAAACCACCATCGAGCGCTGTCGGAAGCGGTGGGGAACGCGTCCCCGGGCGAATTATAGGTCTGGTTGATGGTTCCGTTCGCAAAGCTGTTCGAGCCATCGGTCCGAAAATAATAATTTGTGTTGCCGGTGTAAAATGCCACTCGGTACGTGCTGCCCGCATTCAATTGCAGTGGCGTGATGAGAGGCGTTTCCAACCAGGTGCCGGCGATGGTGCTGACGTTCTGACTGGCCAAAAGCACCCCGGCGTCAGTCCAGATGGACACCTTCGTTCCTGAGTAAGAGCGCACGTGGGTGACGATCAGGTTGGTATTTGGCGTAAAAGAATAACCAAGGGTATAATTACCAGGGTAAGTGGTGGTTGGGACCAAATTGCCGAGAATCACGTTCGTCGTCTGGCCCCCGGCTGCGGAACCGCTCAAGGCAACCGTGCCGTTGAAGTTCGTGACGGTCGCGTTAAGAAAATCCTTGGCGGTGATCGTGGCGTTGAAGGGCACCCCGAGGGCTTGGGGCGATGAAATCACGCTCCACTCGAAGTGATCGAGCGGCGTCACCAACAGCGTGGCATTCGAACTTGTGACTGAGCCGTAAAGGTTTGTGATTAAAACTGAATAGTGGCCGCTGTCGCTCTCGATGAGCGGGGAGATGCTCAACGCCGTGGTCGTCGCCCCGGCATTCCTCCCTCCATTTAAAAGGTTTACCCCATCCTTGCGCCATTGATAACTCAGCGGAAATGAACCTCGCGCCGCGACCGAGAAGATCACGTTCGAGCCTGCCCTGGCGGCTTGGTTCGCCGGCTGAGTCACAATCGTTGGCGGAACCGGTCCCGCATCAATACTAATGTCATCCAGCGCCCAATGGTCGCAGCACGTCCCGCTGTGGCTCAATTGACGCCAGCGAAACTGCGTCGCGGGGCTCAACGCGCCGGCGGGAAGATTCGTGGTCACCTGAGTCCAGTTGTAAAAAGCCGAAGTGTCGTAGGTGCCCATGACCGTCCAGGTCGCCGCGCCGTTCGTGGAAAATTCCAGGACAATGCCTTCACCCGGGATGTCCACGGTTTCCCAGGGTGCCACGCCACCGTTGCCAAGGCGCAGATAAAAGCTCAAGCTGCCACCGGCACTCGCGTCAATTGGAATTGTCGTCGCCGAGCGCGTGCCCGCGTCGCCAAACCAAAGCGAGTTCACTCCGGAAACACTGCCGCCGTAATTCGTGGCGATCACCGTGCTGCCGACGGTGCCGCCAAAGCCCGACCAGAGCGACAGGTGAATGCCGGGTTCAAAGTTTTCGAACAAGGTGCGGCCAACCACACTCAGGCTGAACGTGCGTGATTGCGCAATGCCGCTGGTTTGATTGGTGAACCAAATGGTCGCGTTGGTGGTTCCCAGGGAATAATTCGTCGCCATGGCGTTGATCGTCACCGCAACTGTCGCAGTCGCACCGCCGGCCACCAGCGTGCCATTGCTCGGTGAAACGGTCAGCCAACTGGAATTCTTGGCGAGTTTCCAGTTTAGTGCATTACTTCCGGTGTTGGAGAGGGTAAAAATGGTGGGATTGGGCATGAATGGCCCACCGACCGGTCCGCCGGCGGACAACACGCCGGGATTAATCTGGAAGGTGTCGGGCACATCGAAGGCTTCCACCAATCCGCTCGTGGTTGAACTCACCGGGGACGTGGAGCTCGAGCCCATCCCGCGTTTTGCGAATGCCATCCATAACTCGCCGCGATTGGCTCCGCCAGTGTCCACCTGGTCCGCCTGAATGATGGCGTCACGCGCCTGTAGAAAATTTGGGTTGGCGGGTGATAAATTCATACCGTCCGTGACCAGTTGCAGAATCAGTTGGTTGCCAACCGACCAGCCATATTTGGTGATCAGGTTGGCCCGCGCATCCCACAACGTCACACACCAAACTTCGCCCATGTTGTGAACTTCGTTGGCCGTGGTGCCGGTGATCGGACTGCGGGAGATTCCGGTATGCGTGGCCGCCTGGGTGGGATCAATGTCCTTGAACGTGAGCGGGTTTTTGGCCATGTCTGTGCAATACGGATACCGGCGGATCCCGAAGTAATAATTCTGGGTGAGCCCGCTCAACAGATAGGTCGCGTAGCCGCCGAAGGCGTAAACCCCATTCGGATCATCGCCCGCTTCGCTCAGCAGGGACTGCGCGTAAAAATCCGACCAGCCTTCACCCATGCCTTGTGCCTGCAACGAGCTGATGCCCACGCCGCCGCCAACCCGCCGGTTGCTCAGACCATGCGTGTACTCGTGCAGCACAACCTCCGCATCGAGATCGCCGTCGCGCTGCGGAGTCGGGCCGTTAAAGACGTACATCTGCATCCGTCCCGGCGAGCCGTCCGAAGGAGTCGAAAAATTTGCATTATTGAATCCGCCGCCATCCTGTCCATCGGCCTGCACCGCGTCATTGCCCAGGCCGCCCCGCCCGAAATTGTTGCTCTGAAAATTTCCCGCCGCTTCTGTGAAGCCGAGTTCATACAATCTGTCGTGCATGAAATTATTCCAATAAAACAACTGCACGACCGCTGCCTGGCGGTAAGCGCTCGGGTTTTGCGTCGTGGTATCCAGCGCGAAGTCAAAAACACGCGACGGCGAACCTTGCGGACGCGGCAAATCGGGGAGGTTGTCGTTGTTTGAATCCGTGTGCGCGTCCACATTGTTGCCGAGCGTTTCATTGCCGCCGTCGTTGATCCAACCAGCGGGAGAAGCGTTCGTATCCAAGGCGGACAGGGTCGCCAATGTGCGCGAAACCAAGGGTGGTTGGTTGGTGAGGGCGGTGGAGTTGCCGGGCGACAATGGTGAAGGACTGTCACTGGTAAAGACCCGATAGGTCACATTGGATAAATAATCCGTCAAACCACGCCGGATTTGAACGACTCCAGTTACCGCATCCACCAGTACGCGGAACATTTCCCCCCGTTTGCGGCTGGTCAAGGTCACATCCCAACAGAGCCCCAAGGTCTGGTGGTCCGTCGGCAACCAGATCAATTTTGCCGTTGTTTCGCCGAGCAGATAGTTGGCGGTGAAGCGTTCGCTCTTTTCCGGGCCGGCGATCGGCGGCCCCAGGGAAGTCACTTGGTCGAGGTTGGTCGCTTCCTCCACATTTTGGGCCGCGAGGGTGACGGCCTGCTGCGCGGAAATGCCCGGTCCCGCCAGCAAGGCTGCACGATTTCCCGCGCCCCGGTCTGCGGCCAGGCGTGGATTGACAACAAACTGGCTGCCAATGCTCACCAATTCACCCTGGCGGGTTGTATGCGCGGTAAGGAGCGCCTCGAACACCGGCACACCATCCACCGATTGTTCCCAGACCACAGTTGTCATGCCGTTGTGCTGGGTGGTGAATTCACGTTTGACACGAGCCTGGGAATCGTCCAGCGCCTCGGCGCCGTATCCAAAAAGCCCGCTGTGTTCGCGGAGGAAGGCCTTGGCGATGCGGTGCGGATCAG
>JAQGOT010000394.1 GCA_028293465.1 Pedosphaera sp.
GTGGAGCGGCCCAAGGCTCCGGCGGTGTCGGTTTTTTCTGCGCCTGTGGAAGCAGTCGCTGCGGCAATCGTGCCCGCGGCGCCGGTTTTGAGTCCGGAGGCGAAGGCGGCGGCGTTTGCGGAGTTGAGCGCGCGGGCTCTGGCTTGCGTCAAGTGTCCGAACCTGGCGAGTTCGCGCAAGAATGTGGTGTTCGGGGTTGGCGACATAGATTCCCCGGTCATGTTCGTGGGCGAGGCCCCGGGAGCGGATGAAGATGAGCAGGGCGAACCGTTCGTGGGCAAGGCGGGGCAACTCCTGACGAAGATCATCCAGGCGATGGGGTTGCAGCGCGAGACGGTGTATATCGCCAATATTTTGAAGTGCCGGCCTGACACGCCGGGTCAGGCAGCGGGGAATCGCAAGCCGACAACGGCGGAGATGGAAACTTGTATTCCGTATCTGCACGAGCAGATCGATTTGATCCAGCCGAAGGTGCTCGTCGCCTTGGGCACCACGGCGGTGGAAGGGTTGCTCGGGAAGACGGTGGGCATCACCAAATTGCGCGGCCAGTGGCGCACGTATCGCAACATCCCGCTGATGCCGACGTATCATCCGGCGTATCTGCTGCGCAACCAGTCGTTGAGCGAAAAGCGCCGGGTGTGGGAAGACATGCTGGCAGTGATGGAGCGGCTCGGTTTGCCGATCAGTGAGAAGCAGCGGAATTTCTTCCTCAAGGGGTAAGCAGCGTTGCTTTTTCGTGGCGGGAACGGGCGGCTGTTACCAGTTTTCAAACGGATGGGAAGTAAGTGTGATGAACGCTCGCCCTCTCCCCCGCGGAGAGGGTGAACCGGCCGTCCCGGGGGAGGATGGTGGCGCTGCGGTTGCAGTCACCCGCAACTGTCCATCCGGCTGAAAACAGTTGTAAGCGGTGAAAGGGCATGAAACGGAATTTCAAGATTCTGCTGGTTCTGTGTCTGGCGCTCCTCGCCGGCTTCCTGGTACTGCTGCTGCCCAATGCGCATTCCCGGCGTGAGCTAACCAAGTACAAGGAACAACTTCGCGCGCAGGGTGAAAAGCTGTTGATTTCGGAGTTGGCACCGGTTTTCCCGCTGAATCCGTCGAATGGCGCGCCGAAGCTGATCTCGGTCGTTAAGAACCTTCCCGCCTCGCAGAATTCCCGACAGGCAATGTCGATGGTGGCGCCGGGATGGGCGCGAATCGGATACAGCAATGTGAGCCCCGTTGCGATGCTCGAGTACACCCAAAATCTTCATGCGGTCTCGGAACTGCGCGATGCCCTCAATACGCCGGTGTTCGACTTCCATCCGAATTATTTCAGCGGCTCCGCGATGCGGTTGGACTTCCTGGCGCACCTCAAGGGGGCGGAACTTCTGACTTCAGCAATGGTCGTTGAAGCCCTGCAGGCGGGTGACTTTTCCGAGGCCCGCGCGGATCTGCTGGCCAGCGTGGATGTGATCCGCCGTTTCAACCAGGAGCCTTTGTTGATATCGGGTCTGGTGCGCGCGGCCATGGCGTGGATTGCCGTCGGCGCGACCTGGGAGGCGTTGCAGGCTGAACAATGGACCGATGGCCAGCTTGCCGAACTGCAGGCCAGATGGCAGGAGCTGGAATTTCTTGATACTGCCGGGGCGACTTTGAATATGGAGCGGGCCATGATGATTGACACCTTCGCAGCAGCCAGAAAGTCTTACACCCCGACACCTGCCATGGCGTTAGTAAGCCTGACGAACACCCCCACGGGCAGCCTCCTTCAGGATGCGATGGAGCAGCCACGGCAAACCTTCAACCGGATGGTGGATCGGTACCCGCGCTATTGGACCTGGAAGGCTTCCTGGTCGCATGATGAAGAATTGTATTGCCTGCAAATCATTGACGCCGCCTTGACCGCCGCGCGCCAAGCGAAAGCGAGCGGCGCTTTCGTTCCGGCGATGAGCGAGTTTACCCGGCAGGCAACCAACGTCCATAACCTGCATCCCGCCGGGGATGAGCATTTTCGCATCGTTGGATTTTCGCCCGACGGGGCGAGCTACGGCAGGTATTTGATGAAGCTCGCCGACGTGGAAATCATGAGACGCCTAATGGTGACAGCAATTGCGTTGAAGCGTTTTCACCTCGTTCACGGCGCTTATCCCGAGCGGTTGGAAATCCTGGTGCCGGATTATCTGCAGCGGCCGCCGATTGACCCGATGGATGGGAAGCCTTTGCGCTACCGGCTGAGACCGGGCGGCGAATTCCTGCTCTATTCGGTCGGCGAGGATGGAGAAGACAACGGGGGAGATGCCAACCGTGTTGCGAGAGGAAACCTTAATTTTTGGGTCTCTGCCCGGGATGCGGTCTGGCCTAGTCCGGCGACACGCGAAGGAATGGAGGAATATTACAAGGATCTGGAATCCGCGACCAATGGGGTGGCCAAATGACGGGGACGGGTAGATCAAAAAGGATAATTTTGCCCGGCATCAGTCCCGCCTTTTTCGGTTTTGCCTGGTTTGGGAAAGCTGCTTGCTCTTGGTTCACTTTCCCGATAAGCACTCTGGATGCTGAAGCAATTATTCGAACCGCTGTTTCATTGGTACATGGCCAAGCTGGATTCGTGGGGTTATCCGCTGATCGCGTTGCTGATGGCGGCGGAGAGTTCGATCGTGCCGTTGCCGAGTGAACTGGTGATTCCGCCGGCGGCGGCATCGGGGAAATTCAGCGTGATCGGAATTGTGATCGCCGGGACGATCGGTTCCTGGCTGGGCGCGACGGTGATGTATTGGACGGCGCGCATCGGTGGCCGGCCGCTCCTGGCGCGATATGGTCGTTATATTTTAATTTCTCCGGAGAAGGTCAAAGGGGCGGAAATCTGGGCGGCGAAGTTCGGCTCGATGGGGATTTTTATCTCGCGGCTGCTGCCGGTGGTGCGGCATTTGATCGGGATTCCGGCGGGGATCGTGCAGATGGATTACCGGTTGTTCTCGCTGTTCACGGTGCTGGGCTCGGCGATCTGGTGCGCAATTCTGTGCTGGGTCGGCATCAAAATGGGGCAGGATGAAAAGCTCATGGCGGGCGAGCTTCATCGCATCACGCTCTGGGTGGGCGGGGCGATGGTGGTGTTGGGAGGGATCTACTATTTCTTCGTTCATCGGCACATGAAGCAGACGCCGAAGTCAATGACCAAGGCCCAATGACCAAGGCCCAAAGAAAACCCAATTTCTCAAGAACCCAACGCGAGCGATCATAGGCGGTCTTTGGTCATTGGACATCAGGCCTTGATCCACGCACGTTGATCAAGGTTTTCACCGCATGATTTCCCGCGCTCATTTTCTGGAACAGTCCAGGTAGGTCCTCAAGTTTGCATTCGCCGTTCACGAAGTCGTCGGCGTGAATCAAGCCGGCTTCGATCAATGCCAGCGCGCGGCGGATGGTGCGGGGCGTGTGGTGGAAGCTCGCTCGCAAGGTGAGGTTTGAATAGTGGATCAGGGTGGTATCGAGGGAGATGCTGGTACCGGAAGGGCAGCCGCCGAAAAAGTTGACCAAGCCGCCCTTGCGCACGAGTTGCACGGCAGCCTCCCAGGTTTCCGGCTTGCCGACGGCTTCGATGACCACATCGAAGCCAGTGGGAGCCTGATTTTTAATGACGGGCACGATATCCATCTGGCCGGTGACCTCGATGACGTGTTCCGCGCCCAATCGCCGGGCGGCTGCCAGGCGCACATCACCGCGTCCCGCGGCGGTGACCACACAGCCCGTTTCCCGCGCGAGCGCCACGAACATCAATCCGATGGGACCGGTGCCGATCACCAGCACCCGCTGACCGGCGCGCAATTCCGAGTCTTCGACGCCTTGCACCACGCAGGCAAGCGGCTCCATCAATGCCGCATCGCTGAAGCGGGTTTGCGGCTTCATGCGCAGGAGATTTTTTTCCACGAGCCGCGCCGGGACGATGATCGATTCCGCGTAGGCGCCGTTGAGGAAGAGCAAATCGTCGCACAGGTTTTCCTGCTGGTGCTGGCAGAAAAAGCATTTTCCACACGGGGCGGAGTTGGCCACCACCACGTGATCGCCCGCCCGCCAGTTGGTCACGCCGGGATGTACCTCGCCGATGATGCCGGCCAGTTCATGGCCGAAGACCGCGGGCGGCACGATCATCTTGGCGTGGTAACCGCGCTTGAAGACTTTCAGATCAGTGCCGCAGGTCAGCGCGGCTTCGATCTGGATGCGCACCTCACCCGGTTTCAGCGGCGGAAGCGTCACTTCTTCCACCCGAATCTGTTCCCGCCCGTACAACACTGCCGCTTTCATCCGCATAGTCCTTCCGAATTACGCGCCAATTCCCGCCGCTGAACCTGCCGGCGGAAATGAGGCGATACCGACGTTTAAGATTTTACTTCTTTGAATTACCCGACGACTTTTTCCGCGCGAGGTAGACCGCCCCGATTCCCAACAGCGCGACAATCAAGCCCAACAACAACTCACGTTGGTGGGAACTTTCCGGCGCGGTGGGCATGGGTGACACGGAGGTTTCCGCGATCGACGGCTTGATTTCAGGCGAAGTTGGCTTGGGCCGCGTGGGCACGCCCGGAGCTGCGTTGGTGGCAGTTTGCTGCTCCTCCGCCTTCAATTTGGCTTCCTGGCGGGCGCGGGCGGCGGCCTTGATCCGGGCCACCTCCGCGCGCATGGGCTCCAGGTTCACCGGGTGCTCGGGCCA
>JAQGOT010000407.1 GCA_028293465.1 Pedosphaera sp.
TGGTAGCCGATTTTCACCCGGCCACCGGTCAGCAGCGCCACACGTCCGCTCAGGTCGGCGAGTTCGGTGCGCTTGCGGTAATTCGGTTCCGCGCATGCGGGGCACAACTGGTCGTAGAAATGGTGGATCTGCGAGTAATCACTTTTGCAGATGTAGCAGTTCTGCGGTTCCACCACTTCGCGGAAATCTGGATCCTCCACCTCCTCTTGCACAACGGTGGTGGGGGGCAGCGCGTTGGGCGTGGTGAAGATCGGCTTCCGCCGCAGCTCGCGGATGCCGGTGATGGTCAGCACTTTCTGGTCGCGTTCCTGTTTCTCGGCCTTCCGTTGACGTTGTTGGGCTCGCGTGAGCCGACGCCGTTCACTGACGTCCGGGCAATACACCTGGCCAGCCGCTTGCAGCAGCCGGTTGCGGTCGGCGGGGGACATGCCCGCCAGCAGCGTGCGATCTGCGGCGACGGCTTCCAACAGCTCGGCGGCCGCTTGCAGCCGTTGGATCACGGAGTCTTTCCCTGAGTTTGGTTGGTTCTCAGGTGGTGTTTTGATGGGCACGGATGGCACAGTTTAAGTTGTCGCGCGAACCAACCACAAGCCGGGTGGCCCGCGAATAAAAACGAGAAACTAACTGGCCGCTGGTCATTGTCAAGACGGGCGTCAGCCAGCCTCGGGCGAAGTGGCGATCAGGCGGCGGTGCTGTAGTGGCCTGAATGAAAAAACTCCTGAAGACATTGGATGGTGGAGCCGACAGGGATCGAACCTGCGACCTTCTCATTGCGAACGAGACGCTCTACCAACTGAGCTACGACCCCATCCAATTAACTGACAAGCACTTGTGACGATTTTGAGGATTTCAGGAATCCTTTGGCACCCCCATTTGTCACCCCTGGGATAAGCGCATGGTTACGAGCCAAAGCACTAGGCAACTGCTGGTCAAGATTCCGAATTTTCCATGTCTTGATCGTCATAAACTCAACAGCACTTACTATGGAATAAAGAAGATTGGAATCAAGCGGAAAGAACACAGCCTTCAAAAAACCGATCGGAAAATCGCCGAAAGGAAACCCAAGAGCTGGCTGGATGAACCGGACAAAATCGATTCCGACGCAGAAAAAACCGGCCTTACCGAACTGCTCAGAAAGGTTCTGGCGGCCAACGAAGGGAAGGGGAGCAACACCCGGGCGACCAACTCCTCCATCATCGAGGTTTTCAAAAAAACTTGGCCTTATGATTTGGCAATGCGGGTATCACAGCTCCGGCCCTCCCACTTAAGCGAGTGGCTCGCACTACATGAAGGGTGGCTCACTTAGGCGCTATTGGAGCGATCTGATGCGGTAGAACCGCGTCTTAAAACGGTTCATCTCCGGGTCGGACCAAAACATGGAGGAGTTGGTGAACAAAATATTCTCCAGAGGGATCCATGTGGTCAGGTTTGTGGAGGCTTCGAGCTGATAATTGCGCCCCAACTCCCCTGCAAGGAAAAAGCCAAAGGTCCCGTTGCTCTGTACCGGCTGAACGATCTCCGGTTTGATGGTAGTTTGTGCGGCGCGGTAAAACCGCTGCGGATAGAGAGCAGAGTCAGCGTCGATTAACTGTGTCAAAATATTTGTCGCGAGCACATTGGTGACGGCTTCCCAGTGGACCAGATCAACGGACGCCTGGATTTGCCAGGTCCGCCACGGCTCGGCTTTTAGGGAAATCTGGAAGTGATCGGGGACAATAGGGCTTATCCCGAGCTGCGCGACGGCCATGTCTGGGACCGGCGTTACTGTGATATACGCGGTGGCATCAGAGTTGGTGGTGCGGTCACCGGCCCGAAATATGAACTGGTCAAAACCGAAATAGTTGGTGGCAGGCCGATAGGTTAACGAAGGCAGGGAGCCGCTGAGGCTTCCAAAAAGCGGCGGCGTCACGATACTGTAAGTTACCGGGTCATTGTCGGGATCCGTTGCGCTCAGAATAATCCCAACGGAACCGTCTTCTGCAACGGTGATGAAACGGTTCGCCACGACCGGCGGACTGTTCGTGACAATGAAAATTTGCTCGGCGGAAAACGAGGAACCGGCGAAAGCATGATCCACCGCTTGAACGCTCCAATGATAAGTTCCACCGAGGAGGTTCGTAATGGTCCAGGCCAACCGCTCGTTGACATTACCCAAGGCCGGCAGGCGACGCAGCCCGTTTGCCGCGGCCATTGGGCTCATAACATTTCCGAGACCCGGAGCTGTGCCGACGCGAAGGTTGTAAGAGAAGCCGTTGGTTTGATTCTGATCCGTGGCTCCAGACCACTTCAGTGTGGCGGATTTGCCATTGACCGTGGAGATCAAGCCACCGGGAGCGGCGGGTGGTGAATTGGGAACGGAAGGCGCTCCGAAATTCCTAAGGATCAACGACCCTGCGGACACTCCGTTTGTATAACCCGACAATGCCAGATCGAGATACCCGTCGTTGTCAAAATCGCCCCATGCAGCAAAGGAACTGGACATTCCGGGTAATGAGAAACCGTTGTCAACGAATAGCCCACCGTCATTCCGATACAAGCGTGTTAGCGCAAAGGTGTTTGTCGATTCGCCCGTCACAAGGAGATCAAGGTCTCCATCATTATCGTAGTCGCCCCACGCAACAGTGCCCTTCCAAATGCCCACCGGACCCTGTGCCGCCACTGGATAAATATTTGTAAAACTTAAACTGAGATTGGCATTGGTGAAACTGCGGTAAATGCGCGTTACCACACCGGAAACCGTATTGTTGGTCGAGCCGCAGGCCACAAAATCAAGTAAGCCGTCGTTGTTGAACTCGCCCCACGCGACCGAGGCGTTATACAGGCCGGGAAGCCCTGCGCCTGTATCTGTGAAGGTGCCGTTGCCATTGTTGCGATAGATTCGCAAGATCCCACTGCCGGCCAGGAGCAAGTCGAGATCGCCATCTTTGTCGTAATCGCCCCACGCGACCGCGCCATTACCGACCGCGGGCAAGCCGGCGGTAATGTCAGTGAACGTGCCGTTCCCATTGTTGCGGTAAATGCGAGTCGCCGAAGAGCCAGCGACTACCGCATCCAGGTCGCCATCGTTATCAAAGTCACCCCACGCCGATGCGCCGAACGAGCTTGGTGCCACGAGGCCTGCGACGATATCAGTGAAGTTAGTGCCAGCCTGATTGCGAAGAATCCGGGCGGCATTTGAGCCGGTGACGAGAAGGTCGAGGTCACCGTCGGCATCGAAATCGCCCCAATTTGCCGAGCCTTCAACCGGCGCGGAAATGTTCGTCGCCAGCACGAAGACCCCACCGCCGTTATTGTGGTACACCGAGTTGCGCAGGATCAAATCCAGGCTCCCATCGTTGTCGTAATCACCCCATGCGATCGGGCCCGCCGTGGCCGGAAAGCCGGCCAAAATATCTTTGAATCGTTCCACGGTGAGTAGAAAGCTGCTCGCGCCGGTCTCGCCGTTTTCGTCGGTGGCAAAAATTGTAATGGTGGCCATGCCACTACGATTGGTCGCCGGAGTGATCGACAAGGTCCGGTTGGTCCCGCTGCCGGCGAGGACCAAATTCGCGGCGGGGAGCAGGTTCGTATCGGAGCAGGCCACGAAAACCAGCAGATTGGAGGCGGGGGTTTCGGCGTCGGTCACGGTGAAGGCGAAAGGCCCGGCTGGCGAATTGGGCGGGGTGGAACGATTTGTCAGCCCGGAGATGAGCGGGCGCGAGACAGTGAAGGATGACTCGGTGGCGAAGCCTGAGCCCGCGAAGCCCGGATCGATGGCTTGAACGCTCCAGTAATAGATCCCGTTCGTCAGGCTCGAAATCCGCCAGAAGTTTGTGGAACCCGCATTGCCGGGCAGCGGCACGCGACGATGGCCGCTGGCGAGATCCGATTGTGGAACGACGATCTGTGCGCCGCCAAGCGTCGTGCCAAGCCGCAGATTGTAATTAAGTCCTCGCGAGTTGGTGGTTTGCAAATCCGTGGACGCCGCCCACCCCAGCCGCGTCTCGTTTGTGAACCTGAGTTGCGCAAAGAGGCCGCTGGGCGGACTCGGAGGCGAATTGGACGTGTTCCAATTGTTTCGATAAACCTGCGAGCCCAGCAACAGGTCGAGGTCACCATCCCGGTCATAGTCGCCCCAGGTGGCGCTGTGAGCGGAGATGCCGGGCAGCGCCGCGGTTTCATCAATGAACGTGCCGTCGCCATTGTTATGGTAAACTTTTGTGATTGCGCTGGAAGCTCCGTTCGTTATGCCGCTGACCAGCGCATCAGCAAAGCCGTCATTGTCGTAATCACCCCAGGCGACGGCCGCCAGTGAGACACCGGTCATCGCCACGCCGGAATCAGAGAAAACCCAGTTGCCTTCATTGTGGTAAACCCGGGCGATCCGGTTCGTGTTGACGGTGAAGCCGGCGATGAGAATGTCCACCTTGCCGTCGTTGTCGTAGTCGCCAAAGGCCACCGCGCAGTGTGTCACCCCGGGCAGCGACGTCGGTACTTCGGTAAGAATGTTGTGCCCATCGTTGCGGAAGAGTTTGGTGATGGCCATTGAGGCAGTTGAGCCGGTTTGCCCTGCGATCAACAGATCCAGATCGCCGTCGTTATCCACATCGGCCCACGCCACGGCGCTCTTGCTGACGGCCGGGAGCATGATTTTCGAGTCGGTAAAGACGCCGTTGTCATTGCGATAAAGCCAGGTTCGGGCTCCGGACAACAGCGAACTGTTCGGGTTCCCGGTAATCAGCAGCTCGGGATCGCCGTCGTTGTCGTAATCTGCCCATGTGATGGACCCGTCTGCGAGATTTGTGAGCGAAGAAAGGGTGATCGACGTGAAGGTATTCGTGCCGTTGTTGCGGAAGAGCAGCGTGGCAGGTGAAGAGCCTGATGAGTTCCATCCCGCTTCGCTCAAATCCAAATCACCGTCCCGGTCATAATCGATCCACGCGAGATGGTTGCCGGTGCGATTTGGCAGTGAAAAACCCTGGTCGGCAAAAACTCCGGAATTATTGCGGTAAACGGTCGTAAACGAAACCCCTGAGCCGGCCAGCGCAATATCGAGATCGCCGTCGTTGTCATAATCGGCCCAGGCGCTTGCCCCGCCTGCCGAAGCCGGCAGGCTGCCGCGGCATCGCTGAACGCTTGAACGACGATATCGAAACGTGACGTGGCCACCAACCCGCCCGCGTCAGCCACGGTCAAGGTTATGGTGGTGGTACCGCTGAGATGTGGGGCAGGAGAAACCTTGATCGTCCGGTTTGTTCCCGACCCTGCAAGAAGTAATCCGGCGGGCGGCACCAAGTTCGTGTTGGAAGAAGAGCCGTTGACTGTGAGGCTGCCAGCGGCGGTTTCAAAATCGGAGACCGTGAAAGGTATGGGCGGAGTGGGACGGCCAGGGACGGCGAGTTGATTTGCCACGGCCGAGATCACCGGCCGCGCATTGGTGATGGTGAAGGTGTTTTGTGCCGAAAAAGCCGACCCGGCCAGCCCGGCATCGATGGTCTGCACGCTCCAGTAATAAATCCCGCGCGGCACGTCCCTCAGAAACCACACAGTGCCGTTTGCCAAACCGCGCTCCGGCAAGCGCCGGGTTCCATCCGTCCCAGCGTGAGGCGAAAGATAATTCACGCCTCCCGGCGCCGTGCCAACGCGCAGGCTGTAATTAAGCCCCCCATTATTGGTGCCGTCCGCGCCCGCCTGCCAATGAAGCAGGACGTTGTTATCCGGCAGCAGGTCGGCCACAAGCCCGCTCGGTGCCGAGGGCGGCGCATTCGAGAACGGGCTGTTGTTCCGATATAACCGGTCCAAAAACAGGTCGAGGTCGCCATCATTGTCGAAATCTCCCCAGGCACCTGAGAACCCTGAGACGGCATTCAAGCCAGGGTCGGTATCAGCAAAAGTTCCATCATGATTGTTGCGGTAAATCCGGGTGATCCGGCTCGCGCAATTGCTGGCGGTGCAGCCGCTGACAAGAATGTCAATGAACCCGTCTCCGTTGTAATCCGCCCATTGCGCTCCACCGGAGGCAACACCTTGTAACGGCAGGCTTATGGCGGTGAATGAGCCGCTGCCGTTGTTATGGTAAACTTGCACCACATAGCCGCCGGAATTCACCCCTGCCACCAATGCGTCCAGTCGGCCATCATTGTCGTAATCGCCCCAGGCGACTGAGGCGTGATCCACCCCGGCGAGCGAAGCGGCCACGGTGAACGTGCCATCTCCGTTGTTCCTGTAAACAGCAGCTTGAGCGGAGCTGCTGCCCAGACCTGCAAAGAGCAAATCGAGATCACCGTCCCCATCGAAGTCGCCCCACGCTGCTGCAGAATCGCTCAGCGCAGGAAGTGTTGATGTCACCACTGTGAACACGTCGTTGCCATCATTCCGGTAAAGCGCCGTGAACGGAGTGAGACTGCCCTTGTCGCCGGAAACCAGCAGATCAAGGTCCCCGTCATTATCGTAGTCACCCCAGGCCACCACGCCGTTGGTCAGCCCTTGGAACACAAACGGGAGCGATAGGAAGGTCCCATTATTGTTGCGATACACCCGCGTCAGGCCGCCGCCAGTAACGGCGAGATCCAAATCTCCGTCGCGGTCGTAGTCGCCCCAGGCGGCGCCATTGCGCGTGGCCGCCATCGCCACTGCCG
>JAQGOT010000740.1 GCA_028293465.1 Pedosphaera sp.
TCTCCCCGGAGGAGCTCTGGCGCCACCGCCTGGCCCAGCACCTCTTTTATGAACCGCGCAAGGATCGCAAGAACTTCTATGAAAGACTCGCCGAAGTTACCGCCGCCTAAGGTTGACGCACATGCGCTTGCGGGAACAAATCCGCATCCCTTAAACTCGCCGTTCCCCAAATTCCGCACTCCGCACTCCGCGTTCCGCACTCGACCACCTTGGATTAGGTTGGATTTGCCTGGATTAACTTGGATTCGACACCGTGGCCGTGCGCCAGCACCTTGGATTTGCCTGGATTCCTCCTCCAAGCGGGGCCCCTGCGGAATCACCCTGAACCAGGCGCGACCACCGGATTTGACGCTTGGACCTTGGACATTTTTTTGGGCCTTGGTCATTGGAGCTTGGACATTTCAGTAAACACCCCCGCCATTCGAACTTTGAAGTCCGTCCTCCGAAATTTGCAACCTGTCAAAGAACCCGGTCCGGGATCCCGCACGCCCACGGTCGTGATTGCCGCCCGGCATCCTGACCCCTGCGACGTTAGGCCCCATCCTCTGCCATTCGAAGTCCGTCATTCGAACTTCGCCATTTCAAGTCATCGACCTTTTGTATTGCTCCTTTCCATGCCCGCGACTCTGCCACAAACCGCACCGGTTTGTCCCTCAAGGTTTGCAAGCTTTGCAAGGTCTGCGAGAAAACAGAAAATCCGAAAATCCCCAGCCAACCTTAGGGAAACGCAATCACGCCGAGCTTGGATATTGGTGCTTGGACATTCTTTGGGGTTTGGTCATTGGAAATTGGTCATTTTTCGACAGCGCCCCTCCCCCCACCCGCTTACCCGCGCCCCCACTTGGGGGTGTACAGCCGTTACAGGCGTTACAACGTTCACCCCCAACCACTTGCACGCCATGCGAAGCGTTACATTGCCGTTACAACGCCGTTACAACCCCGCCACAAGCGTTACAAACGCCTCCAGCCGCTTGGTTTCTCCCCCAACATAGCCGCAGCGTCACGCCGCTGTCCGGCCCCGTCCAACCTCCCGACTCTCAACCCTCAGCCCTCAACCCTCAACCGTTCAGCGCTCGCACCTACCCCAACGCGGGTTGCGCCACAAAGCCCCGGGTTGCCCGCCTCACCGAGGGCTACCCGGGGAAAACCGAACCACCTGCTCCCATCGCTCTCGCGCCCCGCGCGGCGAGCCCGGCGAGCATCTCCGCTTCCTGCACAAAGCTTCCCCCACCACCGCACACTTGACATGCCTCCACCCAAACGCGACAACCAAGCGGTGCAAAGGAATCGCCCAAGGTTCAAGCCCGCCGCCGACCGCCAACGCGGCAACTAGGCCGGCTGACCGCCACCCAGCGCGCCGTTGTCCTCGATACCCATACTTCCACTGCTTGCCATAACTCCCATCATCACACCACCCCGGTGGCGGGCGAGCAGTTCGGTTACACCTTTGACCACATCGGCAACCGCACCAGCACCGATGCCGGCAGCAGTGAGTTGGGCACCGGCCTGCGCCACGCCACCTACAGCGCCAACACCCTCAACCATTTCACCAACCGCACCGTGCCCGCCGCCGTCAGTGCAGATCGTCATCCAAACCACCGGCGCAAAATCACCCACTTTGTGGAAAGACCCGTGAATGCATTTTATCGAAGTCTTGCCCAGCAACCACGGGCAGCGGGAAAGACAAGCGAAATGAATCACAAACGATCCAAACTAAGGTTTGCCCCCTTTTCCAGCGTGAAGCGCACTGTGCAGGGTGTAATCACTAATTATTGAATATTATGAAGCAGTTCCTGGCAGCGCTTTGTTTACTCGTGGGCGGGTCCGTCCACGCAGCCTCATACCCAGGCCAGGTCATCCGCTGGGGATTGGATCCCGACCGCCAATACTTAACAGACCCGCTCTATTATAATAGCACGGGGAATGTCGCCATTGCCGGTCAGAGGTTGAGCAACGCGGTTGCGATTGCTGCGTCCAGATTACATGGGCTTGCCCTGAAAGATGACGGCACGGTGGCGGGCTGGGGATTCAACGCGTATGGACAGGTCTTGGGTTCCCCATTTCCAGCAACGGCTCCGTTAGTCAACACGAGCGGGCCCGTTACCATCGATGGCAAAATCCTGAGGGATGTTGCCGCAATCGCGGCGGGGGACAATTTAAGCATGGCGCTGCGGCATGATGGCTCGGTCTTCGGTTGGGGGGAAAACAAGGTGCCTGTGGGGCTGAGCAACATCGTTGCCATCGCCGCTGGCGGAATGACCTGCCTGGCCCTCAAACAGGATGGTTCGGTGGTGGGTTGGGAAAACGTGCCCAGGACCGAGTCTTACGGCCAACTGTTCGGGGTGGAGGGCTTGAGCAACGTGGTTGCGATTGCGGCGGGATCGATGCCTGGCGGCGGCAGTCCCAGGACCCGAAATATCGCCCTGAAAAAAGACGGCATGGTCTTCACCTGGGTGCACCAAAGCATTAATCAGGAGCCGCCGCCTCCCGCCGGACTGAGCAACGTGATTGCGGTCGCCGCGGGGATTAGCCATTCCTTGGCGCTTACCAGGGACGGAACCGTGACCGGGTGGGGTTATAACAACGAAGGCCAGGCCATCGGCACGCCCACCCCAAGCGAGCCTCACATGACCAACGGCCTGGTCCGGATCAACGGCCAAATCCTGAGCAATGTGGTGGCGGTTGCGGCATACTATAATTTCAGCATGGCGCTCAAGGCCGATGGCACCGTCGTCGGTTGGGGCAAATCCTATCGCGGCACACCCGTTGGCCTGACCGGTGTTACGGCCATTGCCGCCGGCGAGTCTTTCTGCCTGGCGATCACCACCAACCGTGTGGTCGCCGACCGATTTCAACAGCCAAAATGACAGTAGGCAACCAACTCACCAACCAGATCCGCACCCAGTGGGGTTTCTGAAGATCACCCACCAGCGAGGGTCAACCGGTAAAAAAGTTTCCGTTCCCAAATTCTTTTGTGCTGCGGGTTGTCCCGTCTCACCGGGAGTTCGATGCTTGCGGCCCGACTCGAACCCGTCATTTCGGCTCATTGATTCCGGCGCCGTCTCCCTTGCGGCGGTCCGTTCACTCCCCCCTCTGGTTCCGGCCTGCGCTGCATCAGGCGCTCGAAACCACGCATTGATTTCCAAGCCATCATTGCAGCGGCACCGTCCATCCCAATCAAAAATCAAAAATGCTTCCCCTTGGTTGCTTCGTTTCTTGGTTGTTCAAACCTTCGGTTTTAGATCTGAAAATCTGAAAATCTGAAATTCCAGTCACCCCCTTCGTTCCCTTATAGTGCCTCCAAAGTTATTCAGCGCTGGCGAGGAGAGCCCCGAGCAGCTCCCCGCAGCCGGCGGTGAATAACTTTGCGCCGCCGGAAAAAAGCGCCGTGCACAATTTAGC
>JAQGOT010000435.1 GCA_028293465.1 Pedosphaera sp.
GAACAGCCCCGTGGTCCAGGTCGTAAAGGTAGCGGTGGAAATTGGTGCGCCCCGATGTCCAGATCCAGACCTTGCCATCCAGGGAAGGAATGTCGCCCAACCATTCGTAGTGGTTAGCGGTATAAAAATTGATGGTTGGGGGCGGGCCGGGAACGAAGCGCGGGACGCGGGTGTTTGCTGACGAGGCGCTCAAGCGCAGAATCAGGACGAGCACCAAGATCAGAAAAATGCCCAGCGCGGCCAAAATGCGCGGGCGAAGGAAAGAGCGGCGGCGCGGCCGGGCGGACGACGGGTCTTGCGAGGCACTCATGATGAGGGTTCACGCCCAACGGTGACGCAAGTTGTCCGGCGAACTTCCTTGTGCCCTCAGCGTGCGCAGGCTGAGAGCGTCGTGGCGTTTGGCGAGGCGGAGGCCGGTTTTATCCTTCATGAGATGGCAATGATAAAAGGCCGGCGGAGTTAAGCCAAGCGCATTGTAGAGCAGCAATTGACGGGCGGTGGAGACGAGGAGGTCCGCGCCGCGAACGACTTCGGTAATTTGCATGGCGGCGTCGTCAACGGTGACGGCCAGTTGGTAGGAGGGAATACCGTCGTGACGCCAAATGACAAAGTCGCCGAAATCCTTTCCCGCAACGAATTGTTGCGGACCAAGGTTGGCGTCGATGAAGGAGATGGTTTCGCCGTCAGGGACGCGGAAACGCCAGCTCAATGCGGAGTGCGAAGTCCGGAGTGCGGAATTTGAACGGCACGTGCCGGGGTAGATCAGCTCATCGTCGGCAGCATGAGGAGCAGTCACGGCGGATTGGATGTCCTTGCGGGAGCAGGTGCAGGGATAGAGAAAGTTGGCGTCGCGGAGTTTTTCGAAGGCGGATTGGTAAAAGGCTCGCCGTTCACTTTGATGGTAGGGACCATTCGGGCCGCCGCAGTCGGGACCTTCCCGCCATTGAAATCCAAACCAGCGCAGGTCTTCGAGCATGGTGGCAACAAACTCGGGTTTGCAACGCGCGAAATCAAGATCCTCATTGCGGAGGATGAGTGTGCCCCCGGCGGTTTCGGCTCGCTGTTGGGCGGTCCAGAAAGTGCGGGCGTGGCCGAGATGCAGGTAGCCGGTCGGGGACGGCGCGAGACGGCCACGGTAGCACGGATGTGAGTCGGCAGGTTGCGAAATCACCGCGTGAATTTAGCACGGTGAGGCAAACAGAAAAGGCGCAAAAGCGATACGAGCTGAACAGAGAGGAGCGTTTTATTGCGCAGTCTGGCGATGCCTCAGAAGGATTCAGCGGGGTGCTCTGCGAGCCATTTGGCGAGGCCGGGGAGGGGAAAGCTCAACAGGTTTTGTGCCTTCGTGCAGTTTAAGGAAGTGTCGGGCGCGCGGCGTGCGCCTTGGTAATCCGTTAGGGAACCCGGCTCGATTTTGGGATTCAATTGGGGCCAGCGGGCGGCGAGGAGTTGTCCAATCTGCCAACGGGAGAGGCGTTGGCTGCCCGCGACATGATAAAGTCCCGGTTGGTCGTGCGCGACGAGTTCCCACACCGCGCGGGCGGTCACGGCGGCGGCCATTGGGCTGCGAAATTCGTCGGTGAAGAGGCTCAAGGTTCGTCCGTTCTGCCAGACGCGGCGCATTTCTTCATTGAAACCGCGGTCGCCGGTCGGCGAGGTGCCGCCGTTGAGGGAGGTTCGGATGACGGTGTGTTTCGGGTTTGCCCGTACGATCTGCTCAGCGGCCACTTTCGTTTCGGCATAGATGCTCAAGGGATTGAGCGGCGCGGTCTCCTCGTAATTGCCTTGGCCTCCGTCGAACACCAGATCGGTGGAAAAAAAGATGAAGGGAATATCCGCCGCGAGTTCAGCGAGTCGGGTGGTGACTTCCACGTTGAGTTGCCGCGCGAGCGGGGGATTGGCCTGGCAAGCCTGGGTCTTGCTCAGTGCCGCACAGTGGAGGATAAGACGCGGTTGCTGTTGTCGGAAAAGCCGGCGGACGCTTTCATGATCCGTGAGATCGAGATCCTCACGGGTGAGGCCGCGCACAGTCCAGCCCGGCGCAGGGACGGGGGCGAGGCGGAGAAGCTGGTTACCGATCAAGCCATTTGCGCCGGTGATCCAAGCCAGGTCCATATACGCGCGCCCCGGTAGAGCCAGAATCAGTCAAGCAACCGTTGCGTCAGACCGCCATAGGCGTCAATGCGGCGGTCGCGGAGGAAAGGCCAGTGAGTTCGGGTGACATCCACCTTGGCGAGGTCCACGGGCACGATGAGGGTTTCTTCCTTGTCCACACTGGCTTTGCCAAGCAGTTGACCGGACGTGCCGGCCACGAAGCTTTGGCCCCAGAATTCCAGGCCATCCCCGCCGATCGGTTGTTCGAGGCCGATGCGGTTCGGCACCGCCACGTAGCAGCCATTGGCCACGGCGTGACTGCGCTGGATCAATTCCCAGGCACCGTGCTGGTTGGTTCCGTACTCGGCTTTTTCCTTGGGATGCCAGCCGATGGCGGTGGGGTAGAACAGGATTTCAGCCCCTTGCATGGCGGTGAGGCGCGCGGCTTCGGGATACCATTGATCCCAGCAGACGAGCACGCCGATTTTCCCATAGCGGGTTTGCCAGGCGCGAAAGCCGAGGTCGCCCGGAGTGAAGTAAAATTTTTCGTAGAACAACGGGTCATCCGGAATGTGCATCTTCCGGTAAATGCCGAGCAGCGAGCCGTCGGCGTCAATGATCGCGGCGGTGTTATGGTAAAGGCCGGAGGCGCGCTTTTCGAAAAGCGAGGCGATGATGACGACGGAATATTTCTTGGCCAGTTTCTGGAACGCCTTCGTGCTGGGGCCGGGAATTGGCTCGGCGAGTTGGAAATTATCGTGGTCTTCGCTCTGGCAAAAATATTGCGAGCGAAACAGTTCCTGGGTGCAGATGATCTGGGCACCCTGCTTCGCGGCGCGTTCGGCGAATGCCAGCGTTTTTTTCAGGTTGGCGGCGGCATCCGCCGAGCAGGCGGTTTGGAGCAGGCCGAGCTTGACGATGGTTGAGGAGGAACGGCTCATGGCGCTTCAGCGTTTCGGAACAATTCTCGCGGCGCGTTCCAGCAATTGGGTGCTGCCTCTGGCGTCGGTGGTTGCCTGCGGGACCATCTGGCCGAAGAGTTCCCGGATGAATTTACCGAGGGTCTCGTTCGTGGGGCCGTAACCTTGATGGTAGATGTAGTGTTCCAGGTCATACAACAATTCGTCGGCGCTAGGATAACGCTTGTTCAGGTCGCGCGCCAGTGAACGTTGGAGAATTTCGTTGAGCCGGTCATCAATCCGTTTGTCGAGTACCCGGAAATCGGGAATGGGATGGGTCATGATCCGCTTGCGGGATTCGTCGGCGTTCGCGCCTTTGAAAATGTTGTGGCCAAGGAGCAGGTGGGCCAGCACCACCCCGGTGGAGAAAAGATCCGAGCGCTTGTCGGTGATCTTGAAATCGGCCTGTTCCGGGCTCATAAAGTCCGCCTTGCCGGCGACGACTTCGCCTTCGTTGTCCTGCAAAAATCCGCGCGCCTTGGCGATGCCGAAATCGGTCAACTTCACGTCCCCTTCAAAGGCAATCATGATGTTTTTCATGCTGACGTCGCGATGGACGATGCCGAGCGGCTTGCCGTCTTTGTCGGTCTTGGCGTGGGCGTAGGAGAGGCCGCGGGCGACGCGGCTGGTGATGAAAACGGCGAGTTCCTTGGGGAGGATGCGGCGCTTGTCGGTCAACTGCTGGGCAAACTGCTCGAGGTTCACACCGCGGATGAACTCCATGGCGATGAAGAACATCCCCCGGACCTCGCCCAAATGGTAGGTTTGGACGATGTTGGTATGGATCAGGTCAGCGACCAGTTTGGCCTCCCCGACGAAGTTGTCGATGAACTGTTGCTGGTCGGTATAGTTTTGGCGGACCACCTTGATGGCGACGCGCTTGACGAAGTTGCGGGTGCCCAGTTGTTCGGCCTCATAGACGACACCCATGCCGCCTTCATAAACCTTGCGCACGATTTCGTACCTAAATTCGCTTTCGATGGTGAAGAGAGCCATTGCTAGGGATGTTGTAAAAACGAGGTTTGAAGTCAAGCCTGCGCTGTGGGAATCCGCGGGTGCCGGAGCCCGGTTTGGGCCATAAATAGCGCAATTTTCTGCTTGCGCCCTATATTTGAACGGCTTTAATACGGCCAAGTCAAACGACTTTGAACAAATCGACAAAAACCAAAAAACACACTATGGCTAAAGCACTCTCGAAATCCCAAGTGGCAGCAGCGATTGCTGACAAGAATAGCATCACCAAGAAGCAGGCGGCTGAAATCTTGGACACCATCTGCGAACTGGCTTACAAGAACGCCAAGAACACTTTCACGCTGCCCGGCCTGGGCAAGCTCGTTCTCGTCAACCGCAAGGCCCGCGTTGGCCGTAACCCTGCCACCGGCGAATCGATCAACATCCCCGCCAAGCGCGTCGTGAAATTCCGCGTGGCGAAGGCCGCGAAGGACGCGATCCTGGGCGCGAAGTAATCGCTTCCCTTTTAACGCGGGCACTCTGAACAACTCAGAGTGCCTTTTTTATTTGCGGGCGGGCCCGGCATTGAAAATTCGCGCGTGGGCCGCAATATTGGAACCGACTTTGTCATTATGAAGATTGCGATTGTGGGTTGTGGCGCGGTTGGGAGCTATTACGGCGCCAAGCTGGCGCGTGACGGGCAGGAGGTGCATTTCCTGTTGCGCTCTGATTATGACGTCGTCCGGCGCAAAGGGGTTCTCATCCGGAGTCCGGAGGGCGATTTTCGCATTCAACCAAAGTGCGCCCGAACCCCCGACGAAATCGGGATTTGCGACCTGGTCCTCATCGCGTTGAAGACCACGGTGAACGACCAGTTCAAACAGTTGCTCCCGCCGCTGGTGGGGCCGGCCACGGCGGTGCTCACGCTGCAAAACGGTTTGGGGAATGAGGCGCATTTGGCGAAGCTTTTCGGCGTGGAGAAAATCCTGGGCGGGCTTTGCTTCGTCTGTTTGAACCGAACGGAGCCGGGGGTCATCCAGCATATCGCGCACGGGACAATTGTCATGGGTGAACACGAACGCTGGCCCGAGCCGCGCACGCATGACATTGCCACGATGATCCGGCATTCCGGGGTCCCTTGCAAAGTGACCGACAACCTCGCGCGGGCGCATTGGGAGAAGCTGATTTGGAATGTTCCGTTCAACGGCCTCGGGGTCGCCAGCGCCGCCGGCTATGAAGCGGTAAGAAGCGGGGTCCTGGCTGCGGGTGCCAAGCCCGGGCCGTGCCTGACGTCGGACCTGTTGCTGGCGGAGCCGAGATGGGAGCAACTGGTCCGCGAACTCATGCTGGAGGTGATTGCGTCAGCCAAAGGTCTGGGGTTGGCTCTGCCGGAGTCCGCGGCGGAAAAGCAGATTGCGCGCACGCGCGACATGGGAGCCTACAAAGCCTCGACGCTGCTTGATTTCGAGCGGGGCCAGCCGTTGGAATTGGAGAGCTTGTTTTTGGAGCCGTTGCGGCAGGCGCGCAACGCCGGGGTGCCGACGCCACGCCTGGCCGTCTTATGCGAGGTGCTCAAGGGCTTGAACCCGCAGCAGTGAACGCTTGCCAGCGGAGGCTTGGCGACCTTAACTTGAGGCGGTATCGCGTCATCAAACAATTTAAATCCAAAACCGGCAATGAAAGTTCGGGTACGTTTTGCTCCCAGTCCAACGGGTTTCCTTCACATCGGCGGCGCGCGGACGGCGCTGTTCAACTGGCTTTATGCCCGCCACACCGGCGGAACGTTCGTGCTCCGCATCGAGGACACGGACGCGGCGCGCAACACGCAGGAGGCCGTGGAGGTGATCTTGAACGGCCTGCGCTGGCT
Source organism: Pedosphaera sp. (assembly GCA_028293465.1). GTDB lineage: Bacteria > Verrucomicrobiota > Verrucomicrobiia > Limisphaerales > Pedosphaeraceae > JAQGOT01. The sequence goes on from JAQGOT010000435.1 coordinate 5,872, forward strand.
GGGGCTGGATTGGGACGAAGGGCCGATCAGCGGGGATGCAACGGGCGCAAGCAAAGGGGATCGCGGACCGTACTTTCAAAGCCAGCGGAGCGAAAATTATCGACGCCGCGTGGAGGCCTTGCTCTCCCGCGGGTTGGCGTACGAGCATGAAGGCGCGATCAGGTTCAAGATGTCGCGCGAGCCGGTGGTGATCCCGGATTTGGTCGTGGGGAACGTGACCCGGGAATTGACCGATCGCGAGAAGCTGGAGCCGGATTTTGTGATCGTGCGCTCCGACGGCCAACCGGTGTTTCACCTGGTCAATGTCATCGATGATCTGGAGATGGGGATTACGCACGTCATTCGCGGCGAGGACCACCTGAGCAATACGGCCAAGCATATTGCGTTGTTTCGCGCCTTTGGCGTGGAGCCGCCCCAGTATGCGCACATTCCGCTGATCCTGAACATCGACGGCACCAAGATGAGCAAGCGCGACAAGGGCGCGTCGCTGATGACTTACGTGGAAGAAGGCTACGCACCGGAAGCGGTGGTGAATTACCTGTGTCTGCTGGGATGGTCGCCGAAAGGGAACCGGGAGAAGGTGCCGATCAAGGAGGTGATTGAACTGTTCGACCTGCCGCAGATTCTACGGCACAACGCGCGGTTTGATTTGAACAAGCTGCATTGGCTGAACGGCGAGTACATCAAGGAGATGAGCGGGGACCGCTTTCATGAACTGGCCGTGCATGCGCTGGCCCGCGTCGGCATTGACACCAACCGGTACGATTTGCAATATGTGAAGGCGGCGCTGGATACCTGCAAGCAGAAGGTGAAATTATTTTCCGAGGTGCCGACCTTCGCCGACTTTTACTTCAAGGAGGAGATCGATCACAAAGCGCAGGCGGCCGAAACGGATTTCGCGCCCGAGAACAAGCCGCGCCTCAAGCAATTGCGGGACGCGTTTGCGCAGGTGGCGAAGTTTGATGCGGATACGTTGAACACCACTTTGAAAGGAGTGGCCGTCAGCTCCGGAGCCAGCGTGGGCGTGTTGGTGCATCCGACCCGGTTGATCTGCACGGGCCGCACCGTGGGGCCGAGTCTTTATCATCTGCTGGAAGTTTTGGGCAAGGAACGGGTGCTGCAGCGGTTTGACCGAGCACTCGAGCAGATGGGTTGAATCCTCGCTGCGGTTCCGGTGTTGCAGCGGTTTTTTTCCCGCATTCAAGGCTGAGATTCTGATGCCTCGTTGGAAGCGGGATCGGGCTTGCGGAGCGGGGCGAATTGTTTGTTCGCGGGGTCGTAGGCAAAGAGTTCGGCGGTGGCGATTTTGAAGAACCAGCCGTGGAGATGCAACGAACCGGCCGCCAGCCCCGCTGCCACCGCCGGGTAGGTGTGGAGATTTTCAAGGCTGAAGAGAACATTTTCCTCGGCGGCGGCGTCCAAGCGGGCCTCGGTGTCGCGCAGATGGTTGTAGTTGGTCTTGATCAGTTCCCGCACCGGATGCGCGAGGGCGAGCCAGTCGCGCAAATGCGGAGCTGCATCGGGATTCGGCAAGCCGTCCATGAGCGCCACGATGGCCCCGCATTGGGAGTGGCCGCAAACCACGATGTCATTGACCTGGAGGGTTTGGACGGCGAACTCTATGGCCGCAGCGGTCGAGTTGGTGCTGCCGGTCACATGCGCGGGCGGGACGATGTTGCCGATATTCTTAAGGACGAACAGGTCGCCCGGCTGGCTCTGGGTGATCAACTCGGCGAGGACACGGGAATCGCAGCAGGTGATAAAGAGGGTGTGCGGATTTTGGCCCTCCTTTGAAAGCCGGCGAAACAAGCGGCGGTAGCGGCCGAATTGCTCGGTCTGGAAGCGATGTACTCCATCGATAAGTTGTTGCATGATGAATCAGGACTTTAAGCGGCCAGGTTTCGATTCTTGGCGCGGGATTCGCGCGCCATGCGGGTTTTGAATTGCAGGACCTGCTGCTGCAATTTCGGATTGGCGGTGGCCAGAATGATCACCGCGAGCAGGCCGGCGTTGCGCCCGTTGCCGATGGCCACCGTGGCCACCGGGACACCGGCGGGCATCTGGACGATCGAGAGGAGTGAGTCCAAGCCGTCGAGTTTCTTGCTCTCGATCGGGACCCCGACGACAGGCAAGGGGGTGAGGCTGGCGACCATGCCGGGGAGATGCGCGGCTCCACCGGCGCCGGCGATGATGACGCGGAGGCCGCGCTTATGGGCCGAGCGGGCGTAACGAGTCATGTCCATCGGTGTGCGATGGGCGGAGACCACGCGCACTTCATGCGGGACACCAAACTCGGCGCAGGTGTCGGCGGCGGGCTTCAGGGTTGGCCAGTCGGAGTCGCTGCCCATGATGATGCCGACGAGGGGTTTGATGGATTTGGTTTTTTTCAAGATTCGTCTCCGAAGTGGATGAGGTCCGCGGCTTTTTGGGCGGTCGCCAGGGCGGCTTCCATGGTCTGGCCCAAGGCGGTGACGTGGCCCATTTTTCGTCCGGGGACGCTGCGGCTTTTGCCGTAGATGTGCGGGTGAGCGCCGGGCACGGCGAGCGCCTGGTCGAGGCCGTGAGGTGTTCCGGCGCCCGGGCTCGCGCCGAGGAGGTTCACCATGACGGCGGCCGGGGCGCGCAGGGCGGTGGAGCCCAGCGGCCAGCCGAGGACGGTGCGGACGTGGTTTTCAAATTGGGAGCAGACGCATCCTTCGATCGTATAATGGCCCGAATTGTGAACGCGCGGTGCCAGTTCGTTGATCAAAATCTTTCCATCCTTCGTCAGAAACATTTCCACACCCATGGCGCCAACATGGCCGACGGTTTCCACCGCCTTACGCGCGATCTCGGCGGCGCGGGTGGCGATGTCCGCCGGGACGGCAGCGGGGGCTTTGACGAGGTGGCAGATATGGTCATGCTGGACGGTTTCCACGAGCGGATAGCTGACGGACTCGCCGTTTCGGCCGCGGGCGATCATCATGGCGAGTTCAGCGGTGAAGGGGCAAAATTCCTCCACGTACAGGGCGTTGGTGTCGCCGCCGAGTTGTTCCCAGGCGGCGTCGAGGTCGGCAGGAGAGCGGAGGGTGGCGTTGCCTTTGCCATCGTAGCCGTTGCGACGTTTTTTGAGGACGAGCGGCCAGCCGAATTGGCGGGCGGCGGCGGTCACGGCGGCTTTGTCCGGCGCGGGCGCGAAACCGGGCAGGGGCAGTCCGGCGGCAGCGAGGGCCTCCTTCTGGAAGAGCTTGTCCTGGACGATGCGCACCGTGGCAGAGGTGGGCCAGAGAGAATGGCCGA
>JAQGOT010000454.1 GCA_028293465.1 Pedosphaera sp.
CGCCTGCAACTGTTCATCGGCTATCTTCTGCTGCTGGCCGAGTTGCTTGTAACGTTGGTACTCGTTCTCCCCGCCCACGTAGAGGAGGCCCGCCTTCTTGTCCGCGTAGGCATAGACCACCCTCCCGTTGGCCTCGTGGCGTTGGACCTTGAAGGGCGGCAGGGCGGCGTAGCTGGCCTGTTGTTGGGGGGTGGACGGGGTCAGGGTGCGGAACCCGGCGGCCGAGAGCAACGATTCCGTGTTGCGTTGCTTCGTGCTGGCGCAGCCCGACCAGCCGAGCGCGGCAACGGTCAGCGCCAGGAGGAGGCTGGCTGCAAGCAGTTTGTTTTGTTTCATAGGATGACTGGTTTACCTTGTGGTTCGAGTTTGTTGCCGCGGATTGGAGTGGATCAGGATCAGGCAGGGGGTGAGCTTCGCCACCGCAGCGCCACCGCTTGCTAATGCTCCTTGGTTGTTGATTTTGTCTCCATGATGCCGCTCGTCAGGCGCGACCGGCACCTTAAAGCCCAGCCGAATCTCCTTGCGATAAACAACAGCAATTCTAAGTACACCCGCTGAAGATTCAGCGCCACCAAATCCTCATGGGGTGAAGTCCCACTTTTGGTCCAGATCGTTATGAATGGTCCTTTTCCGACACCGTTTTTCCACTTGAACCAGGGGCCGAATGGAGACGAGGCGGTGGATTGGCTTTTGAAGCAATGGGCCAATGTCATGCAGTTACGCTTTCAGCATAGAGTGCCCATTGTCGGCTTCACCTGGTATTCCATCACGGACCAGATGGACTGGGACAGCGCCCTGCGCGAAAAAAACAACCATGTCAACCCGGTCGGGCTTTATGATTTGAACCGCAAAATCAGGCCGGTGGGCAACGCCTATCGCGATTTGATCAGGGATTGGGGCGAACTATTGCCCACGGAGAGCAGTTGCTTGCAGGTGCCGATTGATTTCCCCAACGGCGAGGCAGAAGCAGAAGCGAAACCAAAGTCGCGTCCGGGAAAAAAGAGCAAAGTTTTGGTGCACTAGCGGCTGGAACCGCCCCCAGTGGAGTGTGCCCGGGACGGGCCCACACCGGCTCTGCCGTCTTGACAGCTTAACCGGGCTTCTGGCGGTTGGTCTTCCGGTCGCCGACATGATGCCTAGGAGGTTTGGTCCTTCGATTGCATCCGGCTCAGTTTCTCATTCACTTCATCAAGGGTTTTCTGAAGGACTGCCGTACTCATTTTCTGCTTGTACGACATCAGGATAAGTTTGACCGACACGAGGAAGACCCCGGCCTCCAGGAGCAGATCATGAGTAAATCCCTTGAGAAACAGGGCAATCACGAAAAGGAACAAGGTCAGGAGAATGGTGGCAAAGGAAGCCCCATCTGACAGTCGTAAGAGGTTGTTATTCATAGTTGGGTGTCCAGAATTGGCGGGCGATATCACCAGATGATTGCCGCTGGGAAAACCTTGGTTTCTCGCTCCTGAACGCATGCATCACATAATAGCCTCGGTGGCGGAAATATCAAAAGGAATGCCCTGAGCTTGCCGGCAAAGCGGAAACCGGCGCCGTCTCGCGGGAGTTTCAGGCACGCTTTTTCGTGCAAAAAATGAGTGGAAAGAAGGTTCGAGATTGGGAAGATTAGCGCATGACATCTACAGAGAGCGTGGCAAGCACAACAGTCCCGGTGGAGGAGATTCAAAAGGGCTGGCACGAACTCACGTTACGGGTCGGCCAACTGGAAACCGAGCGGAGCGCCCTGGAACAAGACAACAAGGCTCTGCGGTCGTTGTTGGAGCGGGCCATTGAGCATCGGCAAAAATCGCACGGGGAATTGGTGCTCCTGCTCACCGGCCTGGTGGGCAAGTTGCCGATCAATGATGTCGCGGTCGTCGTCTCCAAGCTGGTGGAGCATAACGCGCACGTCAGCGCGACCTGTGCGGCATTGGCCAAGGGTAAAACCGAGGCCGCCATGCCCCAACTCTCGGTTCTGAAGGCTCTGGACCAAACGAAGCGCGACCTGGTGGCCGCCCTGAAGCCGGCGGTTGACGAATTGATCCAGTTGGAGGCGCCCTTGGAAACCAACATGCTCCGCTCGTTGGTGACGGATCCGGAGTCGTTTTTTGCCCCGGCGGTGGTGCGGGCCAATCGTTGTTTTGCCAAAGGGCAGGTGCCGCGGGAGCGGATTGCCCGGGAATTTGGAACCGAGGCCCTGATCTTCTTCAACGACCTGACCACCGATCCCAAGCTGAACCCGCGTCCGAAACCTGAGGAAATCGTGCTGGGCTTCAAGAGCGATTTCGAAGCGTTGTTCCAACAAAATCCGGCCCTCATACCCGACCAGCGGCAGGAATTGCTCGCGCTGCACCAGAAAGTCCAGCGGAGCAAGGCAGCCACGGAGCAGGCTCGTTTGCAGAAAAACGCCTTCCAGAAGATTTCATTCATCCTGGAATTGCTTCATTACTACGAGAATCAAAGCACGGAGGCGCCGGATGTCGTTTTTGCCCAGCGCTTGCCCGGTCTGGTGGAACAATTGGTGGTCACCGGGCCGCAGGACAACCTGGATGAAAAGGCCTTGGTTCAGGCGGAAAGCCTGCTGGCGTTCGTCATCAACCCGGATCATCGCCTGATGACGATCAACAACATGGGGAAAAATGGCGGCACGGCGAAAACCTTGAAATACACCCTGAAACTCCGGACGCCGCAGCTCCCCGACCAGAATGAAGCCTTGTCCGAGTTCGTCAGGCATCTCATCCCGGCCGCCGCAAAAATACTGCCGCAGCCCCCAATTTTGGCGACGACTTTGCGGCTCTTGCCTCCCGACATCCAGCGGCTGATGGTCGGCTGCATCATGTCCTTTGAGAAACTTCGCCGGGACGAGGCTAACGCTTTAGGCCGGTCGGTCGCCAAGGAACTGGGCTTAAGCGGGCTCGATGAGATCGCCAAAGCGGCAGCGCCGGCGGTCCCGGTGGAAATGGAGCGCCAGATGGCGTGGGAAAAAGTCAAAGAACTCATCAAGCAGCGGGGCGAACCGGCGGTGGTCGCCGCCGCCATTCGGGATCGGCTGCACGCCAAGTATGACGGCGACGAGATCAAGGAGAGCTGGCTGACGCTCATCCAGACTGATCCGATGTCCCTGATCAGAACCTTTTGCCACTTGCCCTATCTCGCGGATGGCCGAACCGACCCGATCGCGCGCACCGTGATGGAAACCTACATCAGCCGGCTCACGCACGAGAAATACGCGGCCACTTACATCAAGGTCGTCAACAGCTTGAAAAACATGTTTCAAGCCAAGCCGGACAGTCCGACCCTCATTAACTTTCTGGCGCTGGTCAAATGGGTCGATCCCGAAGCCGCCGCCAAACTGAGCACCGAGATCGGAATGCCACCCACCCATTAGCCCGATCCGACGGGGCCGGTTTCCATCATTTCAAATGTTCAAAAGGAGCCGCGGATAGCGGAGCCTTCATGCCAACCCACGATTTGTCCATTGGCCAAACGGATTAGTTGAGCCTCGTCGTGACGAGCCCCCGGGTGTTTCAAATCCCTTTCCAAGTGAACAACGTCCACGCGTCCCGGCCTGACCTCGATGGTAAATGTCACATCGCCGTAATCCTCAGTCTGCGCTTTGATCCGATATTGGCCGACAGGAACGGCCACCACCGTCGGCACACCATCCATTCGTCCGATATGGTTTCGGACGTATTTGAACGATTTGCCGTCCCGGTCGGAAATGGTGTAGGCCGTGTGCGGATAGGCGTAGGTGGAATCGCCGTCCGGACGTGTTTCTGTGGCGCTAAAGACCTGCAGGAACCCGGTGGGACGTGAATCCTCATGGGCATCCCGAGCCATCGACTGGCCGACCGTTCCTGGGTGGTTCCAAGCGCAGGAAGTCATCAAGGGAATGAGGAGCGCCGAGACATAAAGAGGCATGCGTTTCATGATCTAATCTTTCATTTGCGGGTGGCGGTTTTGGTTGTCTTCGGATCGAAACGGCTTTCGTCCCGCTGATTGATCTGACCGGTTTGGAAATCGAGGATGGCAGCCCGGATATGGTACTCGTATTTTGCCTTGGCCTGTCCAATCTCCCCTTCCGTCTGACTCAATTGCGCCTGGCTGAGCTCGACAATGGAGCTCGAGCCGACCTTGTAGCGTTCCTGGGCGAGCTCGAACGCTTCGTTCGCACTCTCCAGCAGCTTCGCCGTCAAGGCCATTCGTTCGGCGGCGTAGTTCACATTCAGAGCGGCAATGCGGACATCTCGGATCACGTTATTTTCCTCGTT
>JAQGOT010000473.1 GCA_028293465.1 Pedosphaera sp.
GAAGAGCCAGCGGAGAACGAATCGAATTAAGGCGGACATGTTCAATCAGGTTGTGTTAAATGGGGCCGGGGGCGGAGTGCCAAAACCACCAGCCAGCCGATGGTAAGTCCCGTTACACAGACTGACAAGGGCGCAATCACCCGGTCCCATTGCAACCGGCCGGCGTGGCTGACATCGAGCACCCCGGTGAGCATCGCGGCCTCCCCGGGAAATGGAGCGGTGGCGGTGGTCTGACCGGTGGCGCAAACGCATTGCGAGATGCCGGAACTCGCCAGCCGAAAGATGGGGATGCCGTATTCGGCCGCGCGGATCGGCGCCACGCGCGCGTGCAACTCATGTTGGTGCCTGCCCCAATCGACAATATCCATGGTCGGCACCACGAGCGCCTGCGCACCCAGCCGGACCAACTCATCCGTGACCCGACTGTAGCTTAAGTCGTAACAGATGCAGATGCCAATTTTGCCCCACGGCGAGGCCCATAATTTCTGCTCGCGGGCCGGTAACCCATCCTTGAAGAACTGGATGGGCACACCCTTGGCTTGCCGAAACAGAATGTCCCCGGTCGGACCGATCACGAACGCGGTGTTGTAATATTGAGATTCCGAGACGGCATCCTTGGCACCGATGATCAAATGCCGTTGATGTTTGCGGCACCAGGCTTTGATTGACTCCGGCACCGGGCCGCTGATCGTGTATTCGCTCAGGACGAGCAGTTGGGCTTGCGGATGCGCCTTAACGAGTTGATTCAAGCGCAATAAGACTTCCGGCTCGGAGGGAAATTCCAACTGGATGCCGGCGACGGTAAGCCGGCCAGGGTTGTTGACGATGGATGGGCTGTCGATTCGTGGAGTATTCGTCAAGAGCGCCAAGAGACCAAGAAGGCCGCTTCCAACCCAGATTCGTTTCTTCAAGGGGATCAGGCTCAAGAACGCGATCACGACCATGATTACGAAGCCCACCCCGTAAACCCCAGCGTGTTTCAACGGGAGCCATGGCAAGTTGTCCGAGAAAACATAACCGGCGTTGAGCCAGGAGAACCGCAGATAATAGAGTTCGCTGCGAAAGTATTCGAGGCCGGTCCAGAGGAAGGGGATGAGGAGGGCGGTCGGGAGCCTGCCCAGTCGCACGCGGCACAAACTGGCCAACGCAAGGAAGAGTCCGAGCCAGAACGCCAGCACGACCCAAAGCGCGAGGGCAGCGGCGCCGAAGATGTTCCAGAAGAAACTCAATTGGGGGGCACAGGCCAGAAGCCCGATGGCGAGCCCGGTGTAGAACGCCAGGCGACCTGACTTGAGTCGAGAGAGTTCAAAGAGGCAACCGAGATACACCACGATCAAGAAGCTGAGGGTGGCAAAGGTATAGGCCAGTTGGAAAGCAGCCACCGCGCCCAGTGAAAGCAGTAGCGCCTGCTTGTTGCCCAGACCTGGAGAAGTATCACTGGTATCCGGATTCATGCGACCTTGGGGATGCAAGGTTAAGATGGGCCGGAGGCTTCGGCAATCTGCTCGGCGTTGCGGCTGATCGTCCCCAGCTCATCCACCAAACGCTGGGCGCGGGCGGAAGGAATGTTGCCCCAAACGGTTTCGGCGGCCTCGTAGTAATGCGGTTGGATCTCCCGGATCAGCTTTTGTCCCGCCAGGGTGAGGATCACGTTGAAAGCGCGCCGATCAGTGGCGCTTGCCTGGCGTTGAAGCAAACCGCGGGCTTCCAAGCGGTCCACCAACCCGGTGACATTCGACCGATGCATGATTAACCGGCGGCTGAGTTCGATTTGGGTGCAGCCGGGCGGATGATCGTAAAGCAGGTTGAGAATGTTGAACTGGCTCGGGCTCAAATCCCAGCGCGCGAAGAAGACCCGACTGGCGTTCCACAGAGACTCCGCCGTGCGCAGGAGTTGCAGCAAAGCTCCATAGCGCGGTCCCGGGATTGGTGCTCGACTCTTCATGGATATAGGTTATAGATAGATTGTTGATATGTCAACAAATAAATGGACAAGCTTGGCTTGTAACTCAGGAAGAGACCGTCACGCAACCATCAGACCCGAGCGAGTTTGGTAAAGAAGGCGGCGGCGGTGGCGCAAGTTGCCTGGCTCAATTCGGCCAGGGAGCAGCCTTTCACCTGCGCCACGGTTTCCGAGATCTCCTTCACGTAGGCTGGTTCGCCACGCTTGCCGCGGTAGGGGACCGGGGCCAGGTAAGGGCAATCGGTTTCCAACATGAATTGATGCATAGGCACAGCGGCGATCGTCTCACGCACGGTCTGGGCGTTCTTGAAAGTGGCGATGCCGGTGAAGCTGACCAGTGAACCGATCGAGAGGACACGCTGCATGGCTGCGGGATTATCAACAAAACAATGGAACACACCGCGCACGCGTCCGACCAAAGGCTGCATGAGGTTCAGGGTGTCGTCGAGCGCGTTTCCCCGGGTGTGGATGACGCAGTTGAGCCCGCACTCGGCGGCGACTTCCAACTGTTGTTGGAAAATCACGGCTTGCTTGTGCTTGTAGCGCTCGTCATCCGCCGGGGTTGATTCCGGGTTTTGGCTCGGCAGCCGGTAATAATCCAAACCGGTCTCGCCAATGGCGACCACCCTGGGATGCTTCACGAGCTCACGCAGGGCGGGGCGGAGATCCTCCGGAGCATCCGCCGCGTTGGTTGGATGCCAGCCGACGGCGGCGAAAACGGCGGGATATTGCTCGCTGAGCTTGATCGCGCGCGCGCTGCTCTCCAGATCCGTGCCGATGCTGATGATTTTAGTGATGCCCGCCGCTTGTGCCCGCTCGATGATTTGGGGCAGGTCCGTGGCGAAATCCGGGTAGTCAAGGTGAGCGTGCGTATCGTAAAAGGTGGCCATAATGTTCCGTCTGGTTCGTCGTTGCAATCAGCGCCATTGCACTCTGCGGTTCCCCTGCGGATTTCGCAATGGGGAATTGAAAACTCGATATGCTTGATCCGGAAGAAACAATCATCTTGCCAGAGAGCGGGCTCTTTCAATAGATTGCATCCCACAGAAAATCAACCAAACCCGAGATTATATTATGGCGCGTCCAGTCACACTATTTACCGGCCAGTGGGCCGATCTCACCCTCGACACCGTGGCTCAAAAGGCGAAGGCTTTCGACTATGATGGAATCGAACTGGCCTGCTGGGGCGACCACTTGGACGTCCGGAAAGCCCAAGACAAAAGTTACTGCGACGACCGCCACGCCATCCTGGCAAAGCACGGTTTGAAGACGTGGGCCATTTCCAACCACCTAGTCGGCCAGGCGGTTTGCGACAACATCGATGAGCGGCATAAGGCGATTCTGCCACCGCACATCTGGGGCAACGGAAAGCCGGAGGACGTTCGCCGGCGCGCCGCCGAGGAAATGATGAAAACCGCGCACGCGGCCAAGAACCTAGGGGTGAAGGTCGTGAACGGCTTTACCGGCTCAAAAATCTGGAGTTTCCTCTACAGCTTCCCGCCGGTGAGTGACGCCCAGATCGAGGAGGGTTTTGCTGATTTTGCGAGGCGATGGAACCCCATTTTGGACGAATTCAAGAAGTGCAAGGTGAAGTTCGCCTTGGAAGTGCATCCAACGGAGATCGCATTCGACATCGTCAGCGCCGAGCGCGCGCTGAACGCTATTGGCCGCCGGCCTGAATTCGGTTTCAACTATGATCCTTCCCACCTTGGTTACCAAGGCGTGGATTACGTCGGGTTCATCCGGAAGTTCGGCGACCGGATTTACCATGTCCACATGAAAGACGTTTATTGGTCCGATAAGCCGACCGAGGCGGGCGTTTTTGGCGGGCACACCAAGTTTGGCGATCCGCGCCGCGCCTGGGAGTTCCGTTCGCTGGGCCGTGGGACGGTCAATTTCGAGCAAATCATCCGGGCGTTGAACGACGTCAATTATCAAGGGCCGCTGTCGGTCGAATGGGAAGACATTGGGATGGACCGGGAACATGGGGCCGCCGAAGCTGCGGCGTTTGTCCGCCGGGTTGATTTTGCTCCGAGCAAGGTTGCGTTCGACGCGGCTTTCGATAAAAAGGCGCAGGCGAAATAGGCAGCAACTGGCTGCGCACTAAATACCGGGCCGGATTGGGGGGGCTTTCGGAGCCGGAATATGCGCGGATGTTCCTTCGATGGCACGTTCGTATTGCGTCGCTTCCTCGTTCTTGCCGAGTTTTTGCGCCAAGGCCAGAAGTTGCCGGTAAATGGCAGGCCGATCCGGGTAATCAGGGAATTGTTTCGCGAACTGCTGGTAAATTTCAAACGCTTCTGGTTCGCGTTGCAGGGCCACGAGGCTGGCACCGAGGTTGAGCATCACGCGGGTACGCTGCTGCGGTGTGGGCTGGAGTTTAAGGACTTGTTGCAAGGCGTAGACCGCGGAGGAAGGCTTGCCTTCCGCAGTGTAGAGGGCCGAGAGTTTTTCCTGCAGCACAGGGCTCTGGCGAGACAGTTCCAATGCTTCCAATGCGGCGACGACGCTGGCCATGGGCTCATGGTTGAGTAAACGGAAATTGGTGAGGCGAAGGTAGGACCAATCCAAAAATTTGCTCTGACGCCGCTCCGCTTCCTTGTGGGTTTCGTCCGAGTTTTTGCTGAAGGGGCGATACAGGGGATCGCCGACCACGGTGGTCTGCCAGGAAAGGTAATTCTGGCAGGTGTAGGCAGCTTCGCCGAAGGTAAAATGGGAGTAGATAAACCGGGCGAAAAAGACGCCGATGTTTGGTGTCCCCGTCAAATACGGTTCGTCAACGCACCCCATGGTGGCGGTGGCTCCCCGAGCCAGCAGCGGACCAACCCAATTGTGGGTGGTTGATCGCAGGGTTGCGGCACTGAAGGAGTGCAGATGATAGGCAAAGGCGCCGGGCATGAATTCGATCGTCGGTTGGGCGAAGGGGCCGGAAACATTTTCATCATACCACCCGGCATAAAAAGCCACCTGGCTTAGGGGAAAGCTGGTTGGGAAGGTGCCTCCATTGTCATCCACCACGGTTTCAAAACCCAGGAGCCGGCAGGCTTCTGAAGCGTTGCGAATCCAGTCATCTCCCACTTTGTAATCGCCGTTGGTCAAGCCGCGCAAATCAAAGTAAGCGCGGCCCCAGAGGCCGTTGGTTTCCGCGTCCATGGCTTTGTCCACGAGGTTCCGGGCAATCGCGGCCGTCGGGCCGTCCAGTCGCGCCACCATCAGGAGGCCATTCGTGGGATTCAGCGACGGTGCGTTCGTCCCGCCGAACAATGGATTTGTGAGCGGGCCCGTCCGTAAGAATTTTTGATCGAGCAGCGGCAGGCAGGCGAGTTCGTTGTCCACGGCCGCTTCGTTGCGCCGAAGCTGCGAATTCCAGTTTTCGGTGCCTGGCTCTTTCAAGGCGGAATCCGGGCCGATCCTCAGCGGCACACCATAGCAGAGGACCACGTATCGGATTTGAGCGGCAACAACCTTGCTCTCCACCCGTTGGGTGCTCCCATTCGGGGTCGCTACAGTCCCGGGACCCCAGCGCAGGAGCTTTTTGTCCCGGAGCGCTTTTGCCAAGGGTTTTTCCAGACGGTCCCGGTAGTCGGTACGGCTAATGGTTTCGATGCCGGGCAGATCAAATCCCAGGACCTGTCCCGGCGGAACCTGTCGAAGCTCCGCGTAATGTTCCGCCACACCCTTGGATTCCGGCACACGGGTGTTGTAAACGACGACGACCTCGTCGCCGCGGCCTTCGCCACGCACCTTGGGAATCCCGTTGAACAATCCCAAGAGCCCTAGAACAACGATAATATATTTATTCATTTTCTGTTTCTCGCCGTTGCGAGGCCGCCGGCATTTTTCGGTACGACCGGCTTATAGACCGGAATTCCCGTCCTAAAACTCAATTTTCAAGCCATCATACGCCAGTTCGACCCCCGGGGGAAGCTCGGCCTGCGCGGGATCGTGGTCGTAATCATGGGTCAGATGGGTGAAGTAGGTTCGTCCGGCGGCAATCCGCCGCGCGGCGGTCAAGGCTTCATCTAGGCACATATGGGTGGGGTGAGGCGCCCGCCGCAGGGCGTCCAAAACCGCCACTTCCACGCCGTGGACCTGTTTGACCACCTCGGTGGGCACTTCTTTGCAATCGCTTAAATAGGCCAATCGCTTTTTTCCTGCCTGGAGGAATAGAAAACCGGTTGTAATCATGCGACCGTGGGGCAGGGACAAGGGGATGATCTCGAGGTCTCCCAACTGAAACGGCCCTTCAATAATATGCGGTTCGGGGATAAAATAACCCTTCGGCCACGGGCCGTCATGGAATGCGTAGATGAAGACCCGTTTCAGGGCCGTCATGGTGTCCGCGTTGGCATAGACGGGCAACGGGCCGTCCCGCAGGTCGCAAAACCGCCGGCAATCGTCCAAGCCCATGATATGGTCGGCGTGCGGATGGGTGAAAATGACGGCATCCAGCCAGCGGATATTCTCCCGGAGCATCTGGATGCGGAATTCAGGGGTGGTGTCCACGGCCAGTTTGACCTTATCCGTGGTCACATAGATGGACGGGCGGGTACGATGGTTTTTGGGATTGGCCAGGAACGCCGGCGGGTAATCGATGCCGATCATCGGCACACCTTGTGAGGTCCCGGACCCCAGGAATGTAAAAGAAAATGACATTGCCAAAATTTATTTTGCCGAATGGTATTTAAATCGCCAAATTGAACCCGAGCGAATCTAACATGTTGACGACATTGCGCATCAAAAACCTTGCCTTGGTGGCGGACCTCACCCTGGAGCTCCAACCGGGCTACCAGGCCATCACCGGGGAGACCGGGGCGGGGAAGTCCATCATCATCGGCGCCTTGAACCTCGTGCTTGGCGAACGGGCGGACCGCACGCTGATCCGCAGCGGAGGTGATAGCTGTTCGGTGGAGGCGGTGTTCGAGGTGGCCCGGCTGCGTGTCCCGTTAAAGTCGTTTTTGGAGGAGAACGGGCTCGAACCTTGCGAAGACAGCCAATTGGTTCTCAAACGCACATTCACCAGCGCCGGAACCAACCGCCAATTCATCAACGGTTCACCCACCACGCTTGGAGTGCTGGCCACGTTGGGAGAATGGCTGGTGGATATCCACGGCCCCCACGATCATCAATCCTTGCTGCATGCGGCGAGACAGTTGGCCATCCTGGATGCGT
>JAQGOT010000500.1 GCA_028293465.1 Pedosphaera sp.
GCCCGTGTTGTCCTCCAACCGCACATCCGAACCCATCGGCGCCGGCCAGCCCGCGACGAAATTCGTCACGCTTGGATACTTGTTCGTAAAAGCCGAACGATCAGCCGCCACGACCAGGTACGCCCCCGGGGCGAAGAGTGTGTTGGATGGGAACGCATACTGAATGCCCTTTGTGAACCGCCAACCCGTCAAATCAACCGTGCCGGGGCCCGCATTGAACACCTCGACGTAGCTCTCGGACAAATTCTCCGAGGCGGGATGATACATGAGCTCGTTGAGAACGATGTTTGCCGCGGACAGCCTTGCGGCAAACCCGGCGATTATGCCCAAGGTGAGCAGCAACCTGGTGGTAATCTTCATGGTGTGGAATCGGGAGTGTTTAAACTTCGGTTGTGGCATGCATGGAAACACTTGTCCCTTGGGCGGGAACAAGTGGCTTCACCCGCGAGCTTACCAAAACCCACACCCCCGAGTCCAACCCCTTTTTGCTGAACTCAGATTACAAATTGCTCACCATCAGGCCGCCACGCACTCTTCAAACCCTGCCTTGATCTTCACCTCGTCCAACTCGCGTCCGATAAACACCAATTGGCTCTTCCGCGGCTCGTCCGCGTTCCAAAAGCGGTCCGGCGCCGCGTCGAACATCATCTGCACCCCTTGAAACACCACCCGCTTCGGCTGGCCTTTGATGTTGAGGATCCCTTTGCTGCGGTAAATGTCCTCACCCAAGGTCTTTAGCAGCTCACTCAACCAGGTTTCGAGTTTCGTCATGTCCAGCGGACGCGGTTCCTCGATGTAAAAAGAACGGACCAACTCATCGTGATGGTGATGCGGCTCGTCGTGCTTGTGCTCCTCGAGATGTTCATGGTCATGATCGCAATGCTCATCGCACTTATGATCGTGCTCATGTTCATGGTCATGGTCGTGGGCATGAGGTGCTTCCTCCTTGAACACCGTGAGCGGGGTGGTCAGTTCGCGGGCGCGGACATTGAGGATCTTGCCGACCTCAATCTGCGACTTCTCGGTGCGATGGATTTGCGCCAGGGCATTCATGCTGCGCACCCGCGCCTCCACCCGGGCCAGTTCTTCCGGCGACACCAGGTCGGCTTTGTTCAGGAGAATCACATCCGCAAAGGCGATTTGCGCGAGCGGTTCCGGGCCGTCGTTGAGCTCCTTTTCAAGGTTGCGCGCATCCACCACCGTGACGATGCCGTCCAACCGCATCTGGTCCGCCCGATCCGACGCCATGAAGGTATGCGCACTCGGGCTCGGATCGGCCAGCCCGGTGGTTTCGATGATGACGTAATCAAACCGCTTGCGTTTCTTGATCAGGAGATCGTTGAGGCTGCGGATCAAATCACCCCGCACCCGGCAGCAGAGACAGCCATTGTTCAACTCGAGGATTTCTTCATCCGCGCCGACCACGAGTTGGTTGTCGATGCTGATCGCGCCAAATTCATTGATAATGATGGCGCACTTGTAGCCATGCTTTTGTGTCAGTAAATGGTTCAACAGCGTCGTCTTGCCCGCGCCTAAATACCCGGTCAAGACCGTCACTGGAATCGGTTCTTTCGATTTCATCCGATGAATCTGCCAGAAGTTTTGAAATTTACAGGGCTTTTTTCAGCTCCAAGAGCCGCGATTAGGCGTGTAAGTGAGTTCTGCCTGCATTATGTTACTTGCATGGCGTTGGTGCGCATCCTGGTCGATGGCTACAGCCTCCTGCACAACTGGCCGGAGCTGGCCCCGGGCAAGCCGCGCTTCTCAGCGGCGGCCCGGGAGGAACTCATCCATCAACTCACGCTCTATCGCGACGCCATCGGCACCCCCATCACCATCGTCTTCGACGGCGCGAATGCCGAACCGCGCAAGGCCGCCGTGGAATCCACACCGGAACTGGAGATTTTATACTCGCGCGTGGGCCAGACCGCCGATGACATCATCGAGCGGGTCACCCATCGCATGCGTCCTTTTGGCGAGGTGCTGGCGGTCACGGATGATTTCGCGGAGCGGGACACGGTGATCGCCATGGGCGGGATGGCTTCGAGTTGCTTGAACTTCATCCAAACCGTCGAGAGCACCCTCGCCGAGCTGAAGGACGACATCAAAAGTTACAACCGCAGCGAGCGCAACCGCTTCAAACGTCCCAAATAATAGCGGCGGCTGGTCTTGCCGATTGATTCGAGGGCTTGGCCCTTTGCATTTTCGAGGAATTTGACTGATCCATTATCCAATTTCCGCCCAAGACGGAGACACTCGAGCTGCGGCAACAAAGCCTTGTGGAACGAAACCAGCCTGCTAACCTTGGCTAAAACGTCGTTGTCCTAAAATTGAGTGCAATTTATCTTAAATCCTCTGCTCTCCCGGGCTGGGAAGCTGTTTCAGCTTTCGCAAGCCGGCCGGAATGACCGTGCAGCGAAAGCCCACCCGCCGGAGCCCGCGGCAGTCGCGAGCCCAGGCGGGACTGACACTCGTTGGCTTAAGCGTGGGTATATCTTTATTCTGGTGTTCCTGGCGGTGCGGTTGGCCTATCTGGCGGCCGGGCGGATCGAGTTGAGCGAAGACGAGGCCTACCAATGGGTGTGGTCCAAGCATCCCGCGCTTTCGTATTATTCCAAACCGCCGATGATCGCGTACACGCAGTTTCTCGGCACGGCGTTGTGGGGCGACAACCAGTTTGGGATCCGGTTTTTCTCGCCGGTGATCGCGGCGCTGATCTTGTTCCTGATGCTGCGCTTTTTGGCCCGCGAGGTGAGCGCGCGCGCCGGGTTCTGGCTGGTGGTGATCCTGAGCGTGACGCCGATGATGGCGGTGGGCGCGACGCTGCTGACCATTGATCCGTTGTCGGTGCTGTTTTGGACGGCGTCGTCCATCTGCAGTTGGCGGGCGGTGCAAAAGGATTCTTTCCGGTCATGGTGTTGGGCGGGGCTTTGGCTGGGCTTCGGGTTCTTCAGCAAATACACGGCGTTGTTTCAGCTGCTTTCGTGGGCCCTGTTCTTCGTGGTGTGGCCAGCCTCGCGAAACCAGTTGCGCCGTCCGGGCCCTTACGTGGCTTTGATGATTGCCGCACTTTTCACCGTGCCGGTGCTGATCTGGAATTATCAGCATGGCTGGGCCACGATGGAACATCTCTACAGTCGCAGCGGACTGGACAAGGCCTGGGAAATAAACTGGCGATACTTCCTGGAGTTCGTGGGCGGCGAGTGGGGCATACTGAACCCGGTCTTTTCGGTGGGGCTGGTCTGGGCGGCCATCGCGTGCTGGCGATCGAAGGAAAAGAATCCGTTTCTGCTCTACCTGTTCTCGACAGGTGCGCCGGTCTTTATTTTTTATCTCCTGTATAATTTCCGCTCGCGCGTGCAACTGAACTGGATTGCGCCGTCGGTCGTCCCGTTATTCGCGCTGATGGTGGCTTATTTTGAGCCGCGCTGGGAGCAGCACCGCCGGCGGTTGAAAGGTTGGCTGATCGCCGGGCTCGTCGTCGGCGGGTTGGCGGTGGTGGTGATGCATGAGCCGGTGGAAGTGGCCCGGATAATCGGCTGGCGGCTCCCCGCGAGTTTGAACCCGCTCCGGCGGGTCACGGCGTGGTCCGAAATGGCGCGGATGGTGGGCGCAGAGCGAGAAAAGCTTTTGGCGGAAGGCAAGCCGGTGTTTTTGATCGGCGAACATTATGGCACGACGGCGCAGTTGACCTTTTATCTGCCGGAAGCGAAGCGCGGGGTTCCGGACCAGCCACTGGCGTATGCGCCGCCCACGGAGACGCCGGACAACCAATTTTTCTTCTGGCCGGGCTACGAGAAACGGAAAGGCGAAAACGCACTGTTTGTGACGCAGGTGATTGAATCCCAAGCGCCGGTCTTTCTGGTGAAAGAGTTTGATTCCGTGACGGATCTCGGCTTGCATGACGTTTGTTACAACGGCCAGGTGTATCGCCGGGTCCAGATTTTTGTCTGCCGTAATTTGCGTTAAACCAATTCATGTCCCCCGAAATTTCAATCATTGCGCCGATGTACAACGAGGCCGACAACGTGGCGCCGCTCGCCGCGCAGGTGTTGGCGGCGTTCCGGGCCGAGCCCCGGGCGGTCGAGTTGGTGCTGGTCGATGACGCCAGCACGGACGACACCTGGGCGCGCATCCAGGCGGAGCATAAAGCCGACCCCCGGGTCCGCGGCATCCGGCACACCCGCAATGCCGGCCAAAGCGCGGCGGTCTGGACCGGTTTTCGGGGAACGCTCTCGCCCATCATCGGGACGCTCGATGGTGATTTGCAGAACGATCCCGCGGATTTTCCGCGCATGCTGGCGGAATTGGAACGTTACGATGTGGTCTGCGGGATGCGCCTGACGCGACAGGATAATTCCGTGCGACGCCTGTCATCAAAGATTGCCCGGTGGGCGCGCAAAACCGCCTTGGGTGTTGATTTTCGTGATACCGGCTGCGGCTTGCGGGTGTTCAAGCGCTCGGCCGTGGAAGGCTTGTTTGCGTTCAATGGGTTCCACCGCTTCATGCCCATCCTGGCGCATGGCGGGGGCGCGAGGGTCCTGGAGGTTCCCGTGAACCATCGCCCGCGCGTGGCGGGTGTTTCCAAATACGGCGTGTGGAACCGGATGGGCCGCGGACTCGTGGATCTTTTCGGCGTGGCGTGGTTTCAGAAGCGCCGCATCAACCCGGTGCCGACGACGGAGTTTCCGCCCGAAATGCGCGGTTGAGCAGGCGCAGGAGCCTCACTCGAACGCACTGGTCACCGGTTGACCGTCGAACGAGGCTGGACGCGGGACGTCGAGCAGCCAGAGTGCCGTCGCGGCGGTGTCGTAGGTGGTTACCGGGACCGTGATGAGAAAATTCTGCTTCACGCCTTTGCCCCAGGCAATCCACGGGATGTTCATGTCCTCGGGGATGTTCGTGCCATGTCCCCGATTGTGGCCGCCATGATCGGCGCTGATCAGGATCACGCTCTGCTCCGCAATCCCCGCTTTCCTGATCGCCTTGAGGATGACGCCCAAGGCGGCATCCGTCTTGGCCAGAGCCTGGATTTGCTGCGGCGAACCCCATCCATACTGGTGCCCGGCAGCATCCGGGTCGGTGAGATGGATGAAGCAGAGCTCTGGTTTGTTTTTCACGATGTACGTCGCAGCGTTCTTGGCCACGGTTTTCGCGAAGACCGTGCCTTCCTTCTCCACCTTGGTGCCGCCCGTTGCGGTCTTCACGACTTCACCCGAGGCGGCGCGATTGTAATCAAACTGATCCACCGAGTCCGGCAGCAGCAAATGGCGGAACTTCTCCTTGCCCACGAACATTGCCGTTGAGTGCCCGGCTTTCTTGGCCTCGGCGAACACGGTGGTTACGTGTACCACACCGTTCGTAGGTACCCAGTCATTCCACAGAATCTTATGCATGTCCGGCCCAACGCCCGTAAGCATGGACGTGTGTGAGGGCAACGTCTTGCTCGGAAAAATGGTGTTGGCCGTCCAAGTGTGCGCGCCGTCGGCGACCATTTTTTCGAGCACCGGCATTTTGCAATGTTCCATGACCGCCGGTTTTCCGCCATCAATGCTGATAATGAACACATGCTCGGCGCGTGGACCGGCCACGGCGCTCAAAACAAAGGTGAATACGGCGGCAACAACAACCTGACAGCGAACGAATACAGTCATATAGATTAGCAATTATGCGGAGGATTGACTCCCGCGAGCCATCAAATATTCGGATTCTGAGGCGAAAAGTGATGCTGTGAACGGCCTGCGCTCCGGGAAGCTAACCCCACCGCCACTTTCGCCCCGCGCAAAGTCATGCTGCTCCGCTTGCGCGACCGGCCTGCGCCCACCCGACCCGACCGGCCTGCGGCTCAAAACGCCACGCCCGGCCAACCGAGGAAGCGTCCCGCGTGCGGGATCCCGGCCCGCAGCACGCCAGGCCGCGCCGCGCACCCGGGAACACCTCCAGGCTCCCTTTCACCTTGCCAATCTCACACCTGATTCGAGTCGAACTCCGCAGCAGGCAATCTCAAAACTCCCTAGAATCTAAAGTGGTAATTGATTTTGGCAGTAGATAATCCATGATCAGCTTCGGAATGAACGGTGAGGTTTGGAAACATTAACATTTATGCCCAAATGGCTTTCCGGAATGGTCGCGCCCACGGTTTTACTGTGGCTCTACCTGCTTGTGGACGTTGTGCTCTCTGTTCCAGCGATAGTTCGGGGCACGGTTCCAAACGCCAGCTTGGCGGCGACGTTCGCGCTGTCACTGATCTTGACTGCCTGGGTGCTGGCGGATGCCCGTAAACGTGGGCGCGCGCTTTGCCATGATTACGGCAGCTTTGTCTTTTTTGCCTGGCCGGTTGTCCTGCCCGCTTACCTTTTCCAAACCCGACGCTGGAAAGCGTTGTTCACGCTGCTTTGCTTCGGTGGGTTGTGGATTTTGCATCTGATGCTCGCTTCTGTTTTATCAACTCTTTTCCACCCGGAAGCTTTGTGAGCGAGCCCCCTACCGCTCCCCGGCATCCGCTTTGGACCATCAAGGCATGCGGTGATGTGGTTCATTCGTAATCAACAGCGTCGAACGCACGATAAAACAGGAAGCCAGCAGCAGCAATCATCAGACAGAGCCCGCTCACCCCCCACAACAGGTTGGTGGCTTGACGGAACTTAACCGGTGACGATTCGCGGGTGACCGGCTCACTTGTCGAACCAAGTCCAACCCACTCGTGATAGACCGCCTTGCCGGTGAATTCATTGGAGGTCGCATGGTAGGCAACTACCCCGCTGCAAATGAGCGCTCCGCTGGCTGCGAAAAATGCTTTGCCCGCCAAAGTCGGTGCCAATGTTATCGCCATCGCAACCGTCCCCAAGCCCAGGGCTGCAACCCCCAGCCAGAT
>JAQGOT010000509.1 GCA_028293465.1 Pedosphaera sp.
GAGCAGTTGGTGATGACCACCGGCATCCCGTAGGTGTGATGGTAGGCGCGCACCAAAAGATCACTGGAAGCCTTGCTGGCCGAGTAAGGCGAGTTGGGCGCGTAGGGGGTGGTTTCAGTGAAGTAACCTGTGGCGCCCAGACTCCCATACACCTCGTCGGTGGAGACGTGGTGAAAGCGCTTGCCTTCCCACTTCCCGGCCCAACTCGCGCGGCAGGCCTCCAGGAGGTGGAAGGTGCCCACGATATTGGTGTGGATGAAATCCCCCGGCCCGGTGATGGAGCGGTCCACGTGGGACTCCGCGGCCAGGTGCATCACCTGGCTGATGGCCTGGGTTTGGACCACTTCGCGCACGGCGGCCGCGTCGCGCAAGTCCACCTTCAGGAAGGTGTATTTGGGGTGGCGGGCCACCTTTTCGAGGTTGGCCAAGTGCCCGGCATACGTGAGGCAGTCCAAATTGACCAACCGGGTAATCTCGGGCCGGTCGATCAGTTGATGGATTAAGTTGGAGCCGATAAAGCCCGCGCCGCCGGTGATGAGAAGATTCATAGTTTCTTGGTTGTTGATTATTCCCGGCGCCAGTGTTGGAGCGAGTCCGCCAAGGCCGCTTCCACGGGGCGAATCTTCACGCCCGCCGCCAAAAGCTTGGTCGTGTCCAAGACACAGTTGGAGCGCGGGGTCTGGGCCGCCACGCGGTAGAACTCCTTGTCATCGGCCCAGAACTCAAAAGTGCGGTCCAGCTTCAACTCCGCCTGCAAGGTCTCCACCACCTGGCGGGTGGTCAGGAAGCCCGGGTTGACCACGTTGTAGGTGCCAAAGGGCGCCCGCAACGCCCATAAATCCAGGCACGCGCGCACGAAGTCCGCCCGGTGGGAGATGGAGTTGACGTTGTCATACGCCTTGGCATAGCGCTGCACCTTGGAGAGGTAATTGCGCGGGCTGTCCATCTCGTCAAAGGGGATGCGCAAACGCCAGATGTAACTCTGGCCCAACCCGCTTATCGCTTCTTCGGCCAGCGCCTTGGTGCCGCTGTAAAAGCTGCACGGCGGCGCCCGGAAGGAGAAGTTGGGCGGGTCGTTCTCGGTGAAGCCCAGGATGGCTTGGGGTTCCTTGGCCACCAGCGCCTGCAAGTCGGGCCGGGTCAGGTCCTTTTCCTCGGTGATGACGCCGTTGACCCGCACCTTGGCCCCGGCATAGATGCAGCCCGAGGAGACATGGCCCCAAGGCGTGCCCGCAGCCGCGCAGGCCTGGGCGATGGTCAAAGGCAACAGCGTGTTGCCCTGCAATGTGTCGGCCCGCGCGCTCTCGCACGCATCGACATTGGGCTTGCCCGTGTAACCGGCCGCGTTGACCACGAAGGCCGGACGGTGGGTTTGCAGGTATTTGAGCAGCACCTCAAAACGGCTGTAGTCCACCTGCGCGCGCGACAGCGTCACAAAGGATTCCCCCCGCCGGTTCAGTTCCGTGACAAACGCCTGGCCGATGTAGCCGGTGGCTCCCAATAGCACGATCATAAGCTCTTCAACCGACGGGTTTCAGCGACCAAGGCCGTGAGATAATCGCGGTATTCGCATTGGGGAATGCGCCCGGCCAGCGTTTCCAGTTGGGCCAGGGAAAGGAACCCGCTGCGAAAAGCCGCTTCTTCCGGGCAACCCAGTTTAATGCCTTGGCGTTTCTCGATGGTCTGCACATAGGCGCTGGCTTCGTGCAAACTGCTGCTGGTGCCCGCGTCCAGCCAGGCAAAACCCCGCTCCAGGCGGCACACCCGCAACTGCTCGCGGCGCAGATACTCGACATTCACAGCCGTGATCTCCAGTTCGCCTCGCGCGGAGGGTTGCAACGCCTTGGCAATCCCCACCACCGCGTTGTCATACACATACAAACCGGGCACCGCGTAATTGCTCTTGGGCGCTTTGGGCTTCTCCTCGATGGAAATGGCCCGGCCCTCCCCGTCAAATTCCACCACCCCGTAACGCTCCGGGTCGTTGACGTGGTAGCCGAAGATGGTGGCCCCGCCCGTAGACTCGCCAAAGGCCCGCGTAAAGCCGTCGCCGCCGTAAAAGATGTTGTCGCCCAGGATCAGCGTGACCGCGTCGGTCCCGATGAAGGACTCGGCGATGAGGAAAGCCTGCGCAATGCCCGCGGGCTTGGCCTGCTCCCGATACTCGATCGACAACCCCCAGGCCGAACCGTCCCCCAGCAACTGGCGGAAACGGGGCAGATCCTGCGGGGTGGAGATGAGGCAAAACTCTCGGATGCCCCCCTCGATCAAGGTGGTCAATGGATAATAGACCATCGGCTTGTCGTAAACGGGTTGGAGTTGCTTGCTGGCCACCAAGGTCAGCGGATATAAACGGGAACCGGCGCCCCCGGCCAGAATTATGCCTTTCATGCGGGCCACACTCTAAGAGGAAGCTCGCAAATTGCAAACCCGAATTGCTGAAATAGGTGTGACAATTTCGGAAAGGTGCAAATGCAAGTATCACATTATCAACAATTATCCGTAACACTCCCGGACGCAATCCGCAACACTACGGATCAGGTTTCACAACGAAAATGGGAAGGGTATTTGCGAGAGGGCCACTAGGCTGCCGATCCTGGATGAGAGTCAGAATTGAGGAGGGTTCAGGGTCGATCAGGGCTCAAAACTGCACCCTGTTTGGCAGCCAAGGGCAAGGGGGAATTCCAGTGTATGACTACAACCGCCGCGTGTTTGGCGCGAGCAGCTTCCCCCGGATGAGATGCGGTTTATCCTTCGTACCCGACACGCGGAAGCTCACGGTATGTGGAGCAATCACCAACAACGCCACCAACACCAGCAGCAGCATCTCGCCGGAACTCAGGGCGGTCAGTCCGCCAATGCTCGCGATGGCAAGCAGCCCCAAAGCGCCGGCGAGCAGGTGACAGGTCATGGTGAAACGGTCAAGGGCCTTGCCTTGTTTGGCTTCGCGGGCCACGGTTTTTTCGGCGGCGTGGCCGGCGGCCAAGGCGAGGTAGTGCGGGAAATTTTTTCTGGGCAGTTCCTGCCAGAGATCATGCTCTCGAAGTTGGTAAATGCGGAAGCCGCAGTTTAACAGGGGCACCACCAGGAACACGGGGGGCTTGGTTTCCATGGAGTCGAGAACCGCATGGAAAAACTCCACCATCTCCGTCTCAACCTGCTCATTTACCTGCATCCGAAATTCAACCAGAGCGACGTATTCCTTGCTCTCGAGATCGAGGATGGCCAGGTCCGCGTAACACGGAAGCTCTCCCGCTTCCGCGCTGAGCCCCATTAGATTGCCAAACCAGCCGGACAGGGTGCGCTTCCATTTCCCTGGTTCCTTGATTCGAAAGCAAGCACCGCGAAAAATGGAATCATCAGGGAAATTTGTTTCGCGGAGAAAAGACAGGAACTCTTCCTCCAGCTTTTCCTTGTCTGCGAGTATCACGTCAGCCATGTGAATGCGTCCTTATCGATCATCGGCAGGTGGGTGGTTTACCGCAGGTGGCCGTTTCCGTTGGTTAACGGTGTTGCAAACTGATTGCTTAAGGGGGTGGCGAATTGATTGCTGAGTGGGGCCCCAAAGCCGTTGCGCAACGATTGGCCAAACGGACCGCTTGGGGATGCAATCAGTCCGCTCGCACCCGGGTTGTTCAAGGCCGCGGAGCCCGAGCCGTTGGCGGTCGCTCGCTCCCCGGGGGCGAGGCGCTCCAATCGGAGGCGGAGTTCCTGGATATCGGCCTGCACACCTTGGAGTGCCAGTTCCAAATTGTTCAGCAGGATCAACTCATTTGTTCCCAACGGGGCATTCGGGGCAGGGGTGGCGGTTGGCGGCGGCGGTGCTGGACTTGTAAACGGAAAAGGAAGGAACGGTGAGTTGGCTTTGGGCGGCGGCATCGGCGTCACGCCTGGCGGCGTCACCGACGTCAAACCGGAAAAGTCCTGGCCATAGTTGACGCCAAAGTTCTGGCCCAAATTGGTGGCGAGCAGTTGTCCGGCATTGGGCACGGGGTGGGGGGGCACGCCGGGATAGAAAGGGTTGAACGGATACCCAATCGGGGCGCTTTCCGGAATGCCGGACCCGCCATTGGCGAGTGCGAGCAGGGGATGCAACTGTTCGATGTCGGATTGAAGTTGCTGGATCAAAGCCCGCGTTTCCCCCGGGAGCGGCAGGCCATTGGTCGGTAACGAACCCAAAGGGCCGGGGGCCGGTGGAAATGGCGCAACCGGTTGGGCTGAAAGCGAAACAACAATCAGCCAGATCAGTATGGCAATCAGCCCTTTCATCTTGTTTTTTTCAGTCGGTATTGAGGCGTCGGTCGAGTCGAGAAACGCTTCCTACAACAGAATCCACTAATGATCTTTTCTCCATGGGGTATTTTCCCCAAAGCACCGAACCATAATTCGGAAGGCCTGATTAAAATGAGCTTCAGTGATTGCTGTAGGTAAAAAGCCGACGAAAAATCGGCGCTTTGACCGACGAGAAAATCGGAGTAACGCGGATGGCGATGGAGCTGGGTTCTGCTTAACTGGGGGCCCATGAAAAAGTATCTGGTCTTTACCTATTATGTCGGCCGCTCGCTCGGAGGGGTGAAGGACTATCTCGATGCGTTCGATACGCTGGAGGAGGCATTGGAAAATCTGCTGCCGGAACGAAACCGCTACTACCAGATTGTGGACCGGGACACCATGGGCGTGGTCAAAGAAGGCTTGGCACGATTCAAGAATTTCTCGACCGGCGGATTCAGCTCTGGCGGTTCATCGCCCGCGGGCGGTCGCTAAGTAGGTCGCCAGAAGTCCTTGGATGACGCTGGCAACGGAACGGTAAACCTTGGGCTAGGAATCGTGAACGGTGTGCGCTCCGGGAAGCCAACCCCAGCGCCACTCTCGACCCTCGCAAAGCCATGCTGCTCCGCTGCGCGACCGGCCTGCGCCCACCCAGCCCGGCCCGCCTGCGGCTCAAAACGCCACGTCCGACCAACCAAGGGAGCGCGGGACGTCCCGGCCCGCAGCACGCCAAAACACGCCGCGCACCCGGGAACACCTCCACGCGCTCTTTCACCTTCCGAGGCCGGTGGCCAAAGGGCTTTGCGCGACGCTGACAACGGGACGGTAAACAGTTGCCCTCGAGATGAGCAACGGTTGTCGAGCGCGTCAAAAAAATTTTTGGCGACCCACCGAGGCGGGGGGAAGCAAGCGAGGGGTGGGGGAGGAAAATGCCAATTCGGGGTTAATGCCCAAGGCCAGATGCGCTTTTATGCCGGTTGGGATCGTGGCATCTTAGTGGATGCATCCGGGTGCCAACGCCATTTGCCCGCGCCAGCGCTTTTGCCTGACCCGGTCGGGAACCAACGCCTTCACGCTCGTCGATTTGCTGGTCATCATGGCCCTGCTCGTCATCTTGGCGATCTTCCTACAGCCTTCAATGGTGATGGGCAGGGAAAAGTCCCGGCGCGCCGCCTGCAAAGACCAAATGCGACAGTTCCTTCTCGGGGTCCACATGTATGCCAATGATAATTCGGCGCGTCTCCCCAGCGGCCGTTCCGACTACCGCGATCCGGCGGACGAGCATATCCCGGTGATCTCGAAAGCCACGCGTGACATCTTGATTCAATACTCCGGCAGTGTTCGCATTCTGGAATGTCCCAGCCTCCCAAAGCCGTTCAACAACACCACGGGATGGCTTTACCCGAACTATGGATTTGTGCTTGGCTATAATTACCTGGGCGGCCATCAGGGTACACCATGGCCGGTGAGCGGGAACGGTTCCAGTTGGTTGTCGCCACAAACTGCGAATGACAACAGCTCGCTCGCGTTGCTCACCGACTTGAACGCCTGGTCCGCTGGTTACGACCAGGCATTCGTGCCGCATGGCAATCACGGTCCGGTCATCAAGCACCCCGATTTTGGCCGCAATCCTCAACCCGCTTCCGCGCGCAACTCCGGCGCGGTTGGAGGCAACCTCGGTTTGCTCGACGGTTCAGTGGATTGGAAAAAATTTCGCCAGATGAGGACCCATCGAGGTTCCCGCCTCTGGGGTGAAGAGGGTTGCTTTGCAGCCTGGTAAAATAAAGGCGCAACTCAAACGCGATACCCTCGGCGCGTCATTTTCCCTGAAGCTGAGCTGCTGACAGAATCAGCGGAGAATGTACTATCCCTTCGCCGACCGTCTCAAGCCAACGCTCATGAAATCCAGGTACTCGATAAGCTGGTTCTTCATATCCTTGCGGGAAACGATGGCGTCGATGAGGCCGCGGTCGAGCAGAAATTCCGCCGTCTGGAAACCGGGCGGCAATTCGGCCTGGGTGGTATCTTTGATGACCCGGGGTCCGGCAAAGCCGATCATGGCTCCCGGTTCGGCGATGATCAGATCGCCCACGCTGGCATAGCTGGCCATGACGCCCGCCGTGGTGGGGTCGGTGAGCACGCTGATGTAAGGGAGTTTGGCCTTCGCATGATACGCGAGCGCGCCGCAGGTTTTGGCCATTTGCATCAGGCTGAACATGCCCTCATACATGCGCGCGCCACCGCTGGTGGAAATAATCACCACCGGCAACGATTTCTCAGTCCCTTTCTCGATCAAGCGGGTAAGCTTCTCGCCCACTACCGAACCCATCGACCCGCCCAAAAAAGTGAAGTCCATCACCCCCAGGCAAACGCGATGTTCGCCGACCTTCCCGATCCCGGTGACGACGGCATCCTTTTGGCCGGTCGATTTCTGGTAACCCGCCAGCTTGGAGGCGTAACTGGAAACGCCGGTGAAAGTGAGCACGTCCACGCTCACCATTTCGGCATCCATTTCTTCAAAGGAACAGGTCTCGACCAGCGAATGGATGCGTTCGCGCGCGCCGATGCGGAAATGGTGCTGGCAATGAGGGCAGACCTTGAGGTTTTCATCCAGTTCCTTGTCGAAAACCATCGTGGTGCACTTGGGGCATTTGGTCCAAAGGCCTTCGGGGATTTCGCGCTTCCTGGATTTGCCCCCGCCGAGCTTCGGCTTCTTGACGAAGGTGGTTTCGGCACCGTTGGACGGCGGTGGAGTTACGGCCGGTTCAGCGGTTTCGAGGCCGAGGGTTTTCTTGGTGAATGAGGTCGTGGCCATTTAGGAGAGTTGAGAGTTCAGGGTTGATCGTTGTCCCGCGCGCGATACGGGGACTTGAGGTTGGAGGCCGGCGGCCTGATCCCAACCGGTCCGCTGCCGCATTAGTAATGATGTTTCGCTCATCGTCAAAGTCCTCGGGCCACGGTCCAGACACAAACGTCGCCTGCACCCGCCGACAACAATACCTTGGCACAAGCGCTGGTCGTTGCGCCAGTCGTAAAAACGTCATCCAAAAGCACCACCCGTTCTCCTTTCAGTTTCCGGCCGGGAACCAAGGCGAAGGCGCGCTGCACATTCTGGGCGCGCGCCTGGCGGTTCAGCAAGGTCTGGGTCTGGGTGGGTTGGACTCGTCGCAGGAGGTTCATATTCACCGGAATCCGGGTGGCGCGACCCAGCCGTTTGGCCAGTCTTTCGGCCTGGTTGAACTCCCGTTCCCGGCGTTTCGCCGCATGCAAGGGCACCGGGACGATCATATCGCACCTTTCCTCGGCCAGAACCGGCGCGGCGGCGCGGATGAGCAGGTCAGCCAAAAAGGGCTCGAACCATAGCGCCCGCTGGTATTTGTAGCGGTGGATGACTTCGAGCATGAGTTCATTCGCCGTGACGGCCGAACGGGCCGCGCGGAAGCGCAAGTCCATTTCCCGGCAGTTGTTGCATTCAAAAGCCGTCGTGATGTCGCCCTCATAGGGCAAGCCGCAACGTTCACAAAATGGTCGTTTAATGAACCGCACTTTCTGCCAGCACGAGGGGCAGACAAAACCTTCAGCAACGGTCGCGCGCTCGTCATGGCAGAGTTGGCAAACCTCAGGATAAAGGAACCCCAGTCCCGTATCAAGCCAGCGTTTCACGGATGGGAGGAGGCTGTTCATACCACGACCAATCGGTCGCCAAGAAAAATCGCGCGGAAGAATTTCGATATGGAGCGGAGCAGTCGCATTTGGGTTCCTGAGTGCCAATCCAATCCTTCCCGGGCTTCGGGGGCAAGCGTAAAACCTTCGCATAAGTGTGCCGGGGCGCATCCGCGCACTGCCCCGGAGCGCCGACTTCCAGTCGGCTTAACGCGTGGCGAACCCACCGATGAGCTGCGAACTGGAGCCATCCAAGCCGGCTGCAAGCCGGTGCTCCGACGGCTTGAAGGCAGTGCGCGGATGCGCCGGGTGTGCCGTGCCGGCGGGAGCGCGGGAAGGCGGGATAAAACGGAGTGGCGCGAAACGGATCGGCATGATAGATAAACGGGGTCGTGTTTTTCGGATCAAAAAACGGATCGGGTAAAGGTGCCCCGGCGCAGCCGTGGCAGTTCGGGGATTATTACCTGCGCGAATTGATCAACAGCGGCGGCATGGCCGACATTTGGCTGGCCACTGACAAGGATCAAAAAACCTACGCGCTCCGACGGTTGCACGATGACCTCCGTTTCGATTTTGTCGCCCGGAAACGTTTCGTGCGCGGATGCGAAATCCTGGAGAAAATTCACGATCACGACTGCGTCATCGGTTATTTCGGGCACGGGAAAATCGACGGTGCGCTCTATCTGCTGATGGAGTATGTGGAGGGCTCGAACCTCAAATTGATGTACGCCAGCCACGACCCGGTGCTGTTGGAGAATGTGGGAAACATCATCATCGACATGGCGACCGGACTGGAGCACGTGCATGAGAGCGGGTTCATGCATCTGGATTACAAGCCGGAGAACGTGCTGGTAACGCGCAACGCCAGCGTGCGCCTCGCGGATTTTGACCTGGCCCAGTCCATTCCGAAAAAGCCGACGAAGCTGTCAAAAAATCCCGGCACCCCGGCTTACATGTCGCCCGAACAATTGTTGCGCGAGCCGGTCGATCACCGGGCGGACATTTTTGCGTTCGGCGTCGCGGCGTATGAATTGCTGACGAACTACAAACCGTTCCCCGGCGAAACCCCGGCGGAAATCCTGAAGGACCAGGTGGACCGCTCGCACTTCATCCCGCCGCGTGAGCACAACCCCGACCTGCCGGCGGGTTTGGAAAAAGTGATTCTAAGGTGCCTGCAACAGGATCCCGACAACCGCTATCCCCTCATGGCCATGGCCGTGCATGACCTGAAGACCGCGCTCTACGTGTAGCGCGCCCGCCGCCCCCGCCTCTCCTGGCCCGCGATCAAAAACCAAAGACTTGACTCCCAACTCCGCGACGCCCTGACCTCTCCCCCTTGGTTGCTTGTTTGCCTTCGGGTGTGAAATTTGAACCTCACAGCTCGACCTTCGCAGGTCCCGTCCTCGCGCTTTCCCGTCTGCTCCTCGTCCCCTTTTCTCAGCGCGGGCTCGCGCTTTCGTTTTGAAAGAGCTTCTGCAGCAAGGCCTCGTTCACCGGTTCCTTGAAAAAAGGCTGCAGGTCCGAGGAACTGATTGGACCGTGTCCCTCGTGGGCCTCCTTAAAACCTTTCACAGCGTCCGTGTAGTTGTCCATCGAGAACGGGGATCCGGAAAGGCCCACCCCCGAGTGGCTCCAGCCGCCTGGGCCGATCGTATAGTAGGAGTCGAACACCTCATCAACCTGGCCTTTCTCGCCCATCACCGGTTCGCCGGGTGATGGCAGGTCGTCAACTTTCCCCGTGTGCAGCATTTTGTAGCGATCGAAAATGGCATCATCCACAGGCGTCGCAAAGTAGGGCCTCAGTCGGGATGGATCATCGTTGGCTGCCGCGTATTTGGTCAAGGCGGCCATGGCCAAGGGGACAAATCTGTCTTTTGCCGCGCCCCGCAGCTTGCTCAAAGCCAGGCGATAGTCTGCGTCGGTTTCCAATTGGGTGTCTTTATCGATCGCCTTAAGGCATTCCTGTTCCGTCAGGAACTGGAATTCCGGGATTTTCCCGTCCGGCTTTTGCTCCAGCCGCTGTTTGTGCCGATTCATTTGGGACAGCCAGTTTCTCATTTCCGGTTCTGTCGCGTCCGCCTTCAACCGGACCAATTCCCGGGAATCCTCCCGCAGCCGTGGCACCTCGCCCCGAAGTCTTAGGAGTTCACGCAATTGATCGTCTGGAAGCGGTCGCGGGCCTTTTGCGTGGGCCGCTCATAGTGAAAGGCGTCCGTTCTCCGCTTGCAGTTCAGCTATTTGCTGCCGCAAAGCTTCGTCTTGCGCGCGCCACCTGGCTTGAGCGCGATGTTGAATCACCAACGGCGTCATCACACTGACGATCAAAATGGCGCCCATCACGCCGAGCTTGAGTTTTGTCATGACCATAAAATTCAAAAGGGTGAGTGTCGGCCCGGTTCCTATCGCCGCGGCTGTCAAAGCCGAGCCTGAAATACTGACCGCTAATCCTGCGGGAGCTGCCGTGACAGCCTCGCTCGCGAGCGCCGCGCCCAATGCCGCCGTCGATAAGGCGACCCCGCGTTGTGTCAGGAGCGGGTGCAATTTGGTCAAGGCCCGCGTGACCCGCTTCCGCGCCGCTTCCTCGTTGCTTCCCAACGCCTCACCCACCGAGCGAAAGTCGCGCTGCTCAAAGAACCGGAGCAGGATGGCGGTGCGATCCTCAGCGCCAAGCTGGTTGATCGCCTCGTCGAGGACGGGCGCAACCCGGGCCAGGGCGCCTCCGAATGATCCTGCTGCGCCTTCAGAATTTTCCTACCACCCACCATTTTCCCTGCGCCGCGCAGAAGGTGTAGGCCGTATTGGTGTCCGGCACAAAATAATTCGGCGGGTTTCCGAGTTCACCGGGTAATCCAACATCCCCGAATGACCCGCCGTTGTTGGTCGTGATGGCATTGGCCGCCGGCCCGAGCATTTTGATCGTGCGCGTCACTCCGTCAAAAATGGTCGGGTTGGGCAGGCTGACGCCGCAGGGCGCTCCGCTGTTGGTCAGGATGATGGTCGAGTAGGAGCTTAGCTGCCCGTTCACATTTATGTTCACTCCGGCTGCATTCGTATATAATACCCTGCCCCCGCCCGAGGTATTCAGGTTGGTCAGTCCCGAACCGTCCCCGACAAAGACCCCGGCGGTGAGTGTGCCGGCGACCGACACCCGACCATCGTTGGCTCGGATGGTGAATGCCTGATTTCCATTTCTATCGATGTAGTGGAAGTCAGAGGTGGGGTAGTCAAAATACGCTATCAGGTCTTGGGGAGCAGAGCCCGACGACCTGCCGGCCATGGTAAAGTTGATCGGCACCCCCGCCGCGTGCAGATAAAGCGCATTTGAAAAGGCCGCCGGCGTGCCGCAGTTCCCCACCCCGATCGAGCCGCCCTCGCCCTGCGGATTGTAATTATTCAACGGGGAAAACTGGAACGTGATGGCCGAGTAATGGTTCGTGTGTTCGTTCTCCAGCACAATCACATTGTTGCCTGCGGTGTCATCGGTCTGGTTGGTATACCCATTGATGAAAAAAGAGTACTGCGCTCGTGAATAATTCAGGCGCATTCGCGTCCGGTCACCAAACTGGCAGATGCCTTGGAAGCGGAAGCTCCCCAGCCAGTCGCCCTGGTTGGTGCTCAGGGCGTTGTACAGGAATGGGTAGGAGCCGCCGTTCTGCGCCAGCGCCAGTTGCCCGGCAAAGGCAGGAGTCGTGTTCAACATGTTTGGGTAGAAATCAGGGCCGGGGATAACCCGAACGCCCACATGGTTGGCCGTGGCCACGGTGTCGGCGAAGTCACTGCCGTTGTTCGCCTTCAGGACCGCCCCTGGGCTCGCCGCGGTGATGTTGGTGAGCCCGGCCCCGTTGCCGCTGAAACCACCGGCGGTGAGAGTGCCGGTGAAGGTGGCGTTGCCGTTCAGCCGGGCCACATTCCCGGAGAGTTGGCTGTCGGCAATCGCTCCCGTGGTATGTATTATTGGCAGTCGTGGCTGAGAGCGCATGCACCGCATAGGGCGCATGGGTCAAGGCTTGCCGTGGCGAGAGGAGGACAAAATTGTTCGTGTCTCCATGAGGGCGGACGCCAATTTCCAACCAGTAGGCAGTGCCATTGAACACATTGCCAAAATCCAAAGTGGCGGTGAACAGCCCATCGGTGATGCCCACGCTGTTGTTGGTCAGGACGCCGCCCACCGAACTTCCCCCCGAGCCGCTGGCGTAGAGGCCGAAGGTCAGGTCGTAATTCCCGTTGGCGGCCGTGGCTCCGTCCTTAAGATTGCCCTGGTAGGTAAAAGCCGTGCTCTCAGCCCTTGCCCAAGCAAGGCTGACCAATAGTGCAAAGAACAATGTGAGTGCTGTCCGGGTTCTGATTTTCATGAGTGTGTTCCTCCTTGCTCACCGTTCTGTCCAGCCACATGCCTTTTTGGCACTGCTGGTTTGATTCCCATTTACAGGTGGTATTCCCAAGGAATGTGCGTAGTGTCTACCATCCGCCGCCTCGAGGTGTCAAGTTGCACTGTCGATCCACACCCGTGAGGTGCTTTGGGTTAGCGTCGCGAGCGTTTGACGGCATTTGCCCCATGGTTCACCAAAGACTCCAACGATGAAACGCTCACCAATCCTGGCCGACCATGTCCGACAATTCGAGGTAATCGGTGGCATAGGCGATGCCAGGCTGGCTAGACTGCTCGACGGCAAGTGCGAGATTCGCGGCGGCACTGAGGCGGATCGTCAAAAGCTTCAGGCGTGGATGGATGAGTATCTGACGCCCGCACCGGGAACCGGGAGCAGCATTTGAAGCACTCGGAGGCGTACGCGGGGAAGTGAAAGCTGGGGCGACCATGGCGGTCCACGGTAAAGAGTCAAACCATGAACCACCCAAGGCCCATTTTTGAGGAGTTGCAGAGCATACTCAGCCCCCTTGCCTTTGGCGACCATGACAACAAGGTCTTTTATCCACAGGTCCAAGCCAAGATTGCAGAGTTGCGGGAATGGGGGATTGACGAGGGGCTTCTTCGCCTTATCGATGACGACAACCAGATAATGCTGAAAATGAGGCCGGGGGATGAATGCACCGCCGCCGCGCACAAAAAGGAAAAAAGTGTCAGACCATAGCTTGGTTCGTTTTGGGGCGACTGCGATCCGGCAAATTGCGATCAATCCGCCAAGCTGCGGAAGCTATGGCCTGCCCTTCTAACCCCCTTTTGATGCGCGGCATTTGAACCGGGTTGACAGAACGAAATCAGTGATACACACTTGTATCACGATGAAAACAGCCACCGTCCGGGATCTGCGGAATAAATTTCCCCGCGTCGCCGCCTGGATTGCGGAAGGCGAGCCGGTGGAGATCACCAAGTCGGGAAAGGTCTTTGCCCGCCTCGTGCCGGTCGCGCCCGCCCCAACGCCCAAACTCGTCAAGCCCGACATCATGGCGCGGTTGAAGCAAACGTGGGGCGACCGGGTTTTCTCCGCCCGGGAAGTCGCCGACATGCGCGCGGCGGAATTGGCAGGCGAAGAGGGATGATTGCCTTTCCCGACACCTCCTTTCTTTGCGCGTTCTATCGGCGGCAGGATAATTCTCCGGCCGCGGCGGCGTATTTCAAGGGCCTGCCGGAAGCCTTGCATGTCTCCGGCCTGCTGCTTTATGAACTGCGCCAGAGCTTTCGCTTCCAGGTCTGGCTCCACGCGCGGGACAAAAGGCGAGGGTATCCCCAAGCCGATTGCAACCGCGCGCTGGCGAATTTGCAAACCGACCTGGACACCGGCGCCTTGGTGACGGTTTCGGTGGACTGGCCGGACGTTCACCGGCTGGCCGAAACCCTTTCCCATCGTCACACCATCGCGGGCGGGCATCGCAACCTGGATGTGTTGCACGTTGCCACCGCCTTGCACCTGGGCGCGCGGGAACTATTGACGTTCGACAGCAACCAGCGCGCACTGGCCCGCGCCGAAAAGTTGAAGGTGAAACCTTGACCGCGCCAATGCCAGGCATCGGAAAGGTCACCCATGCGTGGTTCGTTTACCGAAAAGGGGCTGTCCTATAATGTTTAAAGTACGGCTTCAGGGGCGTTTCAATAAATGGGATT
>JAQGOT010000539.1 GCA_028293465.1 Pedosphaera sp.
CGCCTGATCATGCTTTTCCGACGGCAAGCTAAAGCCAACGATCAACGAACCAACGCCCAATACCATCACGGCGGCAATACCTCCATACGCGGACGGGCTTTTATTCATTGTCTCGTAGAATAGTCTGAAAGGATTACGCGGCTGACCTCGTGAATAATACTTTCTGGTTGGTGGCAAAGGCTGGGAAGGCTACCGTTGACCACCAGTCCGGCGCAACGGATGGAAAGTAGTGTATAAGATTGCTGGCCAGCGTGCTAAAGCCCGTCATCTCATCATTGGCGGTGTAAACCATCACTTGTTCATCCACCCAAAAATCCACGCAAATCATATCTACATTCCCCAAGTCACGTTTGTAGGTTTCAATTTTTGCGACTTTCGCCCATTGAAAACGGTAAACCTCGCGGTCCCCCTCGAACAATGCCAAACCCGTTTCCGTAAGGTCCAAATGCTTTGGCTGCCCCCGCGGGTGGCGAAGCTCATCTACAAAGCGTTTAATTGCCTGGAACATGCGCGCGTGTCTTTCGATCAACGGCTTTTAGCCTGCACTGATATTCTTTGTGCCATCCCGTGAAATAATCTTGTGCCCGGAGAATTAGCCTGTCAACTGCAACCAACTGGCGCGCCGTTGGCGCGAAGCTCATTTCGTCTCGGCTTTGGACGGGACGAACTCGGGCTTGGCCAGGAACTCCACGAATCGGCTTTTGTGCAGGGCAAAGGTGCAGTCCAATAACTTCGCGTCCTGCGGAATCGTGAGCCCAAAAACATTTTCACCCTGGCTCCAATCCGTTCCAGGCTGGACGTCAACTTCCCGGCCCTGGTCATCGACCACCTTGACCAAAGCCAATCGTCGGCCCTTCGGGATTGGGTCGGCATGAATGGAAATATTGGCGTGTTTTGGCAAGGCTTCCCAGCGCATCAAGCCCAGCTGTTTGGCGTTTTCTCCCGTGATCGCCAGCAGCGTTAGCTTGGTATCGTGAATGGTGGTTGCGTTGTCGAGCGTGATGGTCTGGGTCGCTCCGGGAACCATGACGCCACGCACCGTCCACAATTCATCCGCGTCGAATCCGGCCATGCGGGAAAACTCCACGCGCAATTTCCAAGCTGATTCTCCCGGCCAAAGCGCTCCCGGAAAAATGATCTCCTCGGTCTCCCCCTCGTGCGCCAAGGAAATGGAAGCGGGTCCGGGGCCCGGACTCCATCGGTTCCCCGTGGCATCAGAAACCTCGATCGACTTTGCCCGCCAGCAGACGTTGGTGGGACCGGTCTGTTGCACCCGGAAAAGCGCCCGGGTTGCGGCTGTCTCATTGGCTGCTGCGGCCCGCATCGGTTCCTGTTTGCTCAGTCCCGCTTTCAGGCCAATCAGGGTGACGGCCAGATCGTCATCGGTTTTGGTTGTGGGCCATGGTTCGGGCGTCCAAGAGGGATGTTGGCTCCCGGCGGGATTGGGAATATGGAACTCTGCCAAAGGCTGCCAAGTCTTGCCGTCGGCTGCCAATTCGAGAAACCGCAAGCCGATCGTCTCGGTACGGCGGGGGAAAGCAGCGAGGCTCCAGAGGATGGTGTGCCGGTGGTGGGTTCCATCACCGCCTGAATTGGAACCACCGCCGAAGGCCGCATCAAAGCTGTTGCCCTGCTCATCAAAGGCCACGACTCTGGGAGAGGCCGTGAAGCTGGTGGCGGTTGCCTGCTCACAAGTGGTGGCGATGGCCAGGTTCGTCTCGCCGTGGAGATTGAACATGCCGATGCTGCCATGACCGTGATCATACC
The DNA here is from genome assembly GCA_028293465.1 of Pedosphaera sp. Classification (GTDB taxonomy): domain Bacteria; phylum Verrucomicrobiota; class Verrucomicrobiia; order Limisphaerales; family Pedosphaeraceae; genus JAQGOT01. Next base: position 1,768 of record JAQGOT010000539.1, read on the forward strand.
AGCCGAACCGGCGAGTCCAGGAGAAGGGCAAAGTCCGGGCGAGCTGTTTTTGCCATGATCTGGGAACCGGCTCGGCGTAATTATGGTTGGTGCCGTAGGAAACGCCCACAACTTTTAAGAAAGAGCCGTCGGGCAATCGTTGTGTTCTTGATAGGTTTTGCCGGGAGCTGTTTACGACGAGCAACGCCAATGCCACCGCGAGCCCGAAGGCGGGGATCATGAAATATCGCTTCCTCACAGGCGGCAGTATTAACCTGCCGCCGGAATCACACCAGCCTAAATGGAACGGTCCAAAAGCGCGGTGTCGAGGAACGCTTGGGACCCGGCGCGCGAATTATTTCGCTCCAACCTTCGCCGCTGCTCCCGGATCAATTGCTTTGAGGGCTTTGGCGGCCGCTGTCCGCACTTCGGTTTCCGGACGTTTCAGGAGCGGGAACAACGCCGGTAAAGCGTTGTCTGCCGCGGGTCCAATTTTCTCCAGCAATTGCGCGGCAAGCTCCAGGTGATAGGAACCGCTTCTCGGATCTTTCAAGAGCTCGGTAAGCGCACCGACAATGATCGGGACCTGCTTTGGATCAATCTTCCAAAGCGCATCACACGCACAGAAGCGGACGTTGTTCTCTGATTGCGCTGTCGCGTTGATCAACGCCGGCACGACTTCCATTGCTGCCGGTCCCAGCTTGCCCAATTCATAAGCAGCGTCGCCGTTGCTTAGAATTGCCTCGGGCAAAATTCTGAGTGCGACGTTCGTTTGGCGGTCGATCCTCCACAGCGCGAACGCGGCATCAATCCGCACTTCCTTGTCTTCAAGGCAGCTTTCCAACATCGGAACGGCGGCCTTCGCCTCCGCCCCAATCAACCCGAGAGTCCAGATCACAAACAAGCGTGTTTGCCGGTCCGGGTCGTTGACTGTCTCGATCAGGCTTGCGAGGGCTGGCTTGGCCTGCTTTCGATAATCAATGATCATGAATGCCGCCATCTCCCGCACCTGTCCATCCCGGTCTCGTAAAAAAGCACCAAGGTCGGGCATGACGAGGTCCGCCTCCGGATGCAGCTCCTTCAGGTAAAGCCCGAGCAAAACATCACGTCTCGGTGACTTGATGTTCCTGATTTCTGCCAGCAATGCGGGGACCACCGCCTGCATGACCGCGTGTTTCACCTCCGGGCTCAACCATGCCATCGCTTGAAGCACGGCGAGATTCAATTCCTCGGCCCTGATTGGCGATGGCACCCGGTCCTGCACATACTTTGGCAAGTGCCGCCAAACTCTGATCCCGAGCCGCTCCCATGAATCCTCCCGGCGTTTCAACCCCGCCACGAGGGCGGGCACCGCTTCGTCTCCGAGTTTTTGTATGGCGTCCTGAGCTGCGGAATCCCCGCGAACGAGGCGATTGAGCCAGGCGCTCGCGGTCCTTCCCTTATAAACCGGCTCGCGGGGGCGCAGCATGAAAAAACCGAATCCGCCGACAACGATTGCCAGCAGGATTACGATTGCGATCTTTTTGCGCGCCCTCACACGGAGCACTATTGCTTCGCTGCGCTCCTCCGGCCAGCGAAAACGCAGGGGCTGACGCATTCAAACCTGTCGGCGAAGAGTTGGTTGTTAATGGAAGCCCCTCCATGAACCTCAAAAAATTGATTTCATTGCGCGGACGCAGGACAATTGATTCCGGTTGCGGACAAGGACGGGCCGGAGCGCCGGTTTCCAAACCGGCTTTGGGTGCGGTATCGACGAAGAGGTACATTTTCTCTTTATCCTTCGCGTAAAGCCGGTTTGGAAACCGGCGCT
>JAQGOT010000663.1 GCA_028293465.1 Pedosphaera sp.
CGGTTATTTGACCCAGGAACCCTCCGTCTTCCGCAAGTTATCGGTGGAGGAGAACATCCTGGCGATCCTCGAAACCTGCAAACTCACCAAAGACGAGCGTCGCGTGCGTCTGAAATACCTGCTCGACGAACTGGATCTGGCGCGGTTGGCCAAGAGCAAGGCCTACATGCTCAGTGGGGGTGAAAAGCGCCGCTTGGAAATCACCCGCGCCCTCGTCACCAGCCCGAAATTATTGCTGCTGGACGAGCCGTTCAGCGGGATTGATCCCATTGCGGTATATGAGGTTCAGAAGATTGTGCGCCGCCTCAAGGAGCGCGGTTTGGGGATCTTGATCACGGACCACAACGTCCGGGAAACCCTGAAACTGGTGGACCGGGCTTACCTCATACACCGGGGTGAGGTGGTTTATGAGGGGGCGGCGGACCAATTGGTGAACGATCCCAAGGCTCGCGAAATTTATCTTGGGCCGGAATTCAACCTCTAGGCTGAAAATGGGTCTGGTTTTCCCAAGGGGCTTGGGATTAGGATTGGGCGTATAGTAAGGGTTGAGAGGCGAGCGGCGGTTAATCGATTACAACCCTGTGGATGATTTCCAGCCCCAAACGATATGCAACGCGACGTTGTCACAGTTGAGCGATTTTACACCGAGCAAGCCGGCCCGCTTGAATTGAAGCTGGTGGCCGGTGCCAATGGCTTGAAACGCATCATCCGCGAACCCACGGTGAACCGGCCGGGACTGGTGCTCACGGGGTTCACCCGGTATTTCGCCAACAAGCGGGTGCAGGCGATCGGCAATGCCGAGGCCTTCTACCTGAAGTCCCTCTCCCCGGAGGAGCGCGCCAGACGCTACTCCACCCTCTTTTCTTACAAAATCCCGTGCCTCGTCTTCAGCCGCAACCTCCATCCGGACAAGCTCTTTCTGAAGGCGGCTGAACAAGCGGATGTGCCGATTTTCCAATGCCCGCTGATCACCATGAAGTTCATCAACCTGGCGACGCTGGCACTGGAGATGATGTTCGCCCCGCGCGGCACCGAGATGGGCAGCATGATCGATATTTTGGGTGTCGGCGTCATCATCCGGGGTGAGAGCGGCATCGGGAAGAGCGAGAGCGTTCTGGCCCTCATCGAGCGGGGTTACAGTTTGGTGGCTGACGATATCACCAAGGTAACGCTGGTGGACGGCCGCGAGGTGATTGGCACGAGCGCGGAACTCACCCGCAACCACATGGAGGTCCGGGGCATCGGGATCATCAATGTCGCCGCCATGTTCGGCGTCAAAAGCATCCGGCGCGAGAAGCAGGTGGACTTGGTGGTGTCGCTGAAAGCCTGGAACGAAGTGCCGGACGTGGACCGGGTGGGGATGGATGAAGAATACGTGAAGATTCTCGACGTGGAGATCCCTCACATCACAATTCCAGTGCGGCCGGGACGGGACCTGGCCCGGTTGGTCGAAGTGGCCGCATTTCAGACAAAATTGAAGGCCTCAGGATACAATCCAGCCAAGGAACTGAATGACCGCCTGATTTCCAAGATGACCGGCGGAAGTAAAATGTAGAATTCGATGGCATGTTGCGATGATTTCGACTAATTGTTTCTTAAGGCTTCATGAGTGCAAAAAAAATGGCAGATGGTAGCTGGCTGATGACCAAACAACTTCTGGTTTCAAACAAGTTGGGTATCCATGCTCGTCCTGCGGCCATGTTTGTCAAGGTGGCCAACCGCTTCACCTGCAACATTTTTGTCGAGAAGGACGGAGAAAAAGTGAACGGCAAGAGCATCATGGGCTTGATGATGTTGGCGGCCGGTCCCGGCAGCAAGTTGACCGTCCATGCTGAAGGTAACGATGCCCCTCAGGCCTTGACGGAACTGGAAACCCTGCTCAACCGCAAGTTTGACGAGGATTGAGGAGACGACCCGTCGCGGTCGCCCCCATCGCGTCTTGGGTGCGCTTGGAATCGAAGGGCGGTCGTTGGAAAGCCTCTCCCCTGCTCCACTTTGAATCTTGAACTTTCGGCCTTGAACTTTAGTCTTTCCCTATGGCTGCTACTGAAATTGACGTTAAATATGTTGCCCATCTCGCCCGCATCACCCTCTCGCCTGCGGAGGAGCAGAAAATCGGCGCGCAATTGGGTAACATTCTGGGCTACATCGAGAAATTGAGGGAACTGGATGTCAGCCAGGTGCAACCGACAGCCCACGCGGTGCCCTTGATCAACGTCACCCGACCGGATGAAATCCGCCCGTCCTTGCCCACGGAGGAAGCCCTGCGTAACGCTCCCGCCAAGGCCAATGGACTGTTCCTCGTGCCAAAAATCGTCGAGTAAATTCAACGGGGCTGCCAGGGTCATGAGCTTATCATCCACAAGCGGCAAAAGTAATCCTGCACGTCACTGATCTTCCATGCTAAACCAACTTACCATTTCCGACCTGACGGTCCGGCTGGCCAAACGTGAAGTCTCCGCTCGCGAGGTAACCCAGGCTTGCCTCGACCAGATCAAACGCGTCGATGGCCAAATCCACGCTTTCTTGAGCTACGATGCCACTGACGCGCTGGCCCAAGCGGACGCCATCGATAAAGCCATTGCTGGTGGCGCCTCAAGTGCCGGACACCCATTGTTGGGCGTGCCCATCGGCATCAAGGATGTGCTTGCGGTCAAGGGCCACCCGCTGAATTGCGCTTCGAAAATCCTCGGCAAATTCGTTTCGCCCTACGATGCCACTGCCATTCAAAGACTGAGGGCGGCCGGAGCAATCGTTTTCGGACGGCTGAACATGGACGAGTTTGCCATGGGCAGTTCCACGGAGAATTCGGCCTTCGGCGTGACCCACAATCCGTGGGACATCACGCGGATTCCCGGCGGCTCCTCGGGCGGTTCGGCGGCGGCGGTGGCGGCGGATGAATGTATCGCCACCTTGGGAACCGACACGGGCGGCTCAATCCGCCAACCAGCGGCGCTTTGTGGTTGCGTGGGGTTGAAACCAACCTATGGCCGGATTTCACGCTATGGCTTGGTTGCCTTCGCCTCGTCACTCGACCAGATCGGCCCGTTCACCAAGGATGTTCGTGATTCAGCGATCATGCTCGAAGTGATGAGCGGGTTGGATCGTCAGGATTCCACCAGCATCCCGCAGCCGGTGCCGCACTATGCCGGCGGCTTGACCGGTGACATTAAAGGATTGCGGATCGGTTTGCCGAAGGAATACATGATCGGCGGCCTCGATCCGGAGGTCAATCAAGCGGTCCAGAACGCGGTGAAGCAACTGGAGAAACTGGGGGCGGAAGTGGTGGAGATTTCCCTGCCCCATACCGATTACGCGGTGGCGACATATTATATCATTGCCACGGCCGAAGCGAGTGCCAACCTGGCCCGCTTTGACGGCATCCGTTACGGTGCCCGCGTCGAGGGAGCGGATCCGATTGCGCTCTATGGAAACACCCGCGGCGCCGGCTTCGGCCCTGAAGTAAAACGACGCATCATCCTCGGCACTTACGTCCTGAGCAGTGGTTATTATGACGCCTATTATCTGCGCGCCCAGAAGGTTCGCACGTTGATCCGCCAGGATTTCCTGAACGCCTTTGAAAAGGTGGATGTGATCGTCACGCCGACCACACCCACCGCCGCCTTCAAGATCGGCGCGAAATCGGACGACCCGTTGCAGATGTATCTCTCGGACATTTTCACGATTTCCTGCAACCTGGCGGGGATCTGTGGTGTCAGCCTGCCTTGTGGGTTCACGACCAATCCGAAATTACCCATCGGCCTGCAACTGCTCGGCAAACCATTCGGCGAGGAAACGATGCTCAAAGTCGCCCACGCCTACGAGCAGAGCACGAATTGGCATAAGGAAAAGCCGGTTATCTCACAAAGCTCAGGG
>JAQGOT010000664.1 GCA_028293465.1 Pedosphaera sp.
GTAGAAAATCGACCTGCCTTCAGCGGGTAAAACAAGGCTGGAAATGAAATCCTACGGCATGGTTCCGGCTAAGGCCGCGTACAGAAATAACCTGACCCAATCTGCTGGTCCTCCGGGCGCCAGCCGGCGTTGCTCCTCGGTCACAGATCCCTTTGGATATGCTCCCTCGTCGCGCCTTGGCTGGCACCCGGATGCCGGCGCATCTTGTATCAGCTTATTCCCGCACGAGGCCTTAGGAATGCGGGATTTGCGGATGACGGGAAGGGGGCAGGTCTTACAACCAAGCAACCAAGGAACGAAGGGGAGGGGGAAGTCGGGGGAGGCATTTGTAACGCTTGGGCGGGGTTGTAACGGCGTTGTAACGGTAATGTAACGCTTCTGAGTTTTGTATCTGCTTGCGGGAGAGCATTGTAACGCCTGTAACGGCTGTACACCCCCAAGTGGGGGCTGGTCGAATGACGAAGTGCTTGCGCACGGCCAATGGGGGAAGTGTTCAGTTTCAAGTTTTCAGTTTTCAGGGGGAAAATTCGGAATGACGGAGAAAAGGGCGGGAGGGGAATGCCCTTGCCACGGCCGGTTACTTCTTGGCGCTGCGCTCCGGTTTGAAATAGGATTCGTACCGGGAAGGTTCGCCGTGCTCCCAGGGTTTGTAGCTGTTGAAGAAATCAATGCGGTCGCCGATCGGCGGGTGGGTTCCGCGCGTCAGGGTGTAGAAGAAGCTGGGGCGGGGCACGCTGAGATTTTCCTCCTGCAATCGGACAAATCCGGTGGCGGCGGAGTGGTTGTAATGAGTGATCTCCAGGCCGAACCGGTCCGCCTCGTGCTCCAGATGGCGGCTGTAGGCAAACCCAATCGGCATCAGGATCAGCGAGAGGAGATTCATCAGCAACACAATCAGCGGCAAGGAAGCCATGTCGGAAAGTCGGTCAAATCCCAGCCGTCCTTGGGCGCGGCTGAGCAGCGCTGTAGCGATCCGATGAATGAGATAAAAAGCCACCAACGTCAGCGCCGACAAACAGAGGATGCCCTTGATGACATGGCCCAGCGCGTAATGCCCCATCTCGTGGCCCATGACGAAGAGCAATTCCCGCTCGTCCAGTTTCTTGAGCATGGTATCCCAGAGGACGATGCGCTTGGTGCCCATGAAACCGGTCACGTAGGCGTTCACGGTCCTGGTATCGACGCTCTTGTTCACTTCGTAAACGCGGCTGCCGTGAATACCGGCCCGCTCCGCCAGCGCGAGGATTTTCGTTTCGAGCACCTTGTTCTCAATCGGCGTGAATTGGTTGAACAACGGCTCGAACACGACCGGTCGGATCAACTGCACAAAAAAGTAGATCGGCATCATGGCCAATCCGGCATAGAGCCACCAGCGTTTGGGACTTTTCTTCAGGAGCAGATACGGCAACCAAAGGAAGAGCACGCCGAGCGCAGAGATAATGGCCAGTTCCTTCAACGAATCGGCAAACCACTTTTGAAACGTTTGATTGGACATCCCATACGCATGCGGTCGCACGAATCCCTGATAGTAATCCAACGGCCAGCTCAAGCCGTAATTGAGCAGGGTCAGGAGCACAAAATAAAGGCAGAGGGCGAAATACCACTTCCAGCCGAGTCGGCGGGCGAAATCCCGCAACCGGGCCGAGAGGCCGCTGAACAGGATGAGCGCTGGCAGGGCCAGCCCCCAAGTCATGCGCACCCACCACCACACATTTCCTGTGTGGTAATGGCGCATCGCCTTCGCACTCGGCTCAGTCGCCGACACCGGAACGTTTTCTTCTGCCAACGGGTCGCCGGGTTTGGACGCGAGCGGACTTGCAGCCGCAGTGGGCGCCGGCGAAGTTCCTTCAGCCTTGGCAAAAGGACTGACCAAGAGAAAAAGAATCAAAATTGAAAATACGTAACGCATGAGATTCGACCCGACGGCAGCGGCACGATGGGGGTTATACGGTTCCAGACCGGACGGCTACACGACAATCAGAGGTAAAATATCGCTGACCTTGGGAAAGTCAAAGGTTGCGACGGATGGCATAACCGTCGAACGGACGGCGGGGCCTATTCCAGGAATGCAGCAATGGAGCTATGCTTGAGCTTGATTTCCTTGATCAGGCCATCCAGGTGATGAATCCGAGCCAAGGAATGCATGATCAGGTACACACCCAGACAAATCAAGCCCACGTTCAGAACCAACAGCACGATCAGGAGGTTGAGAACCTGGAAGGGGTTGTAGAGCTTCGAGGTGGCAATGAGCACGCTGATCACGGAAAGCGGCAGCGCAAATACGGCAATCCCGGTGCGCAAGCCGGAGAACGCGGTCCGCTTCTCAGCGAGCAGCAATTGGATCTCGTTAAAGAGAAAATCATCGACCTCGGATTTTTTGACGGCTTTCAATCTATTGTGTGACACATCCAGCCTAAAGCCAGCTTACCAGTTGCCCCTGTTTAATCAATCGCAAGCCTTGCCCTACAAGCAACTGTAACCCAGCGCGTTTCCTTGGCTTTGGCATTATTAGTGCTGTCTCGATACTGATAATCGCTACCAAATGAATGCGGACGAAAAGGCAATTGTTGATTACCTGAAGAGTTGGCCCAAGGCTTTTGTCTCGGGCCGCGAAATTGCCCGCAAAGTGGGCGGCAAGCATCGTTATGAGCAGGATCGATCCTGGGCCGTGCCTATCCTGATGGAAATGGTCAACAACGGCTTGGTGGACACGGACTCCATGGGCTGCTTCCGGCTCAAGCGTCAGGATGAGAAGAAGAAGCACGGATTCCAACGCCATGTTTCCCCGCAAATCCTGCGCATTCTCAGGAACAGTGGCAAAAGCTTCGAAGGCGTGACCATCGAAATCGATGTGGATGAACCGGATGAACCCGCCCAACCGGAGGCCGAGTCGCCTAACCTGCCCGCTGGCAATGGTGCTTCGGCCCGTTAAGCACCAGCCATAGCTCCGGGTCGCCCCCGATGATTATCTTCATTTTTTAGGGGTTTGGCCCCAATTGAACGCGCCCCCGCAGCCGTTAAGTTGAGGGATTATGAAAGTGAATACTTCCAGAGTCCTTCGCTTAGTTTCTTTAAGCCTCGCGCTCACCTTCGGCTTGCTCGCCTCCGGCGGGTTTAACAATGCGCGTGCGGCAGAAAAGGGAAACCGCGGCCAGTTATCGGCCAAGGATTACAAATTTGTCACCGAGGCGGCCCAAGGCGGGATGATGGAGGTCACCCTCGGGCAGTTGGCCGCCCAAAAGGCGTCGGACCCGGCGGTGCGGGATTTTGGCCAGCGCATGGTGCAGGATCACCAAAAAGCGGACCAACAATTGATGCAGCTTGTGTCCCAGAAAGGAGCAACTCTTCCGACCGATACCACCGGGGAAAATAAAGGGATGGTGGACCATTTGAAGAACCTTTCTGGGGCCGATTTCGACAAGGCCTACATGAGTCA
>JAQGOT010000666.1 GCA_028293465.1 Pedosphaera sp.
CCGCAGTTTAACAAACCGTTTCATTGATTTGCAGGGGTTTTCTTGTTTTACCCCCGTTTTCTGCACTACATTTGCCACCGCATTGTGAACAATCCGGCCTTACTCGTCCACCAGGGAATAGGATGGCTGCAGCCACCGGCACATCCGGGATTTGCGCTTGCGCCTGGATCGTTTCGCCACCTCCTTCCAATGTGAGATCGCCAACCTGGGAAAACTGGCCAAAACTCATCAAGAGCAGCAAGAGGGTCGCAAGCTGCCACTGTGTAGTGGTAGCCCATACAAGCTGGTGGAAGCTGGTCCGAGTTGGCGCAATTGCCTTGCACTTTCCCCCATAAAAGTGTTGAATTTGCTCAGAAAACGAATGGCTAGCAGTCCGAGTCCTACCGTTGGTAGCCACTTTGGAAGTCGTTGATTTCTAATCTCCTCCGTGAAAAAAGAAGGCAAAAACGGGCAATGGTCAGCAACAGTTAGATTTTGACACCACTCTGCGACTTTTCGGGCGAACTCGGATTCGACCCGCCCACTGCTCCTAAACGGGATTTCGCAAGTTTCCATATGCTTGTAACTGAGAGAAAACATGAAGACAGCGTACAGAATGTTCAAAAGGAGAGGGTTTACTAACTCCAAAGCAACTTCACTCGGGACCAGTGAAGCCTTGGCATAAAGACCAAGGAGGAACCACAACGCCTTTTCGAGGCAGCAAATCAGACATGAAAGGCCCCGACCCTAAATCTTGAATTAGGCAAGGTTTACTTGTGTGCCGCAGACCCCCGGATGCCAACTCGCCTTTGGCAGGAAGCAATGGACGAATTAAGTTCACACGGGCAGGAATCCAGCCAAAAACGGTGCAAACGAGAGATGCAGTCCAAAGCGTTTGATACCCGAGTCTTCCGTTCTCATGAATTAACCCAAGCTCGTACAGCCCAACACCCCCACACCACCCGTCTGCTTTTTGGGTTGACCGATGCGCAATTGGGTCGCATTGAGCCGAGGAGGTGGTTGAAGCGCTCAGCGGAACTGCCCTTGCTCCCGAAAGAGAGCGATCGGGATTTTGTTTACCGGGATTCTTGAAGTCGAGGCTAGGGTAACGCGGGCTTACGCTCGACAGGAAATCCTGACGGAGAGACAATGCAGCGGTTTTGTGGCGCCTCGGTCCGCTCCAAATTTCCGCCGCATCCAATTGTAACCCGATCTTCGCCTTGCTGTCGTTGTCGGGTGGGACCAAGGATGATAATCAGGGAGCATGAAACTTAAAGTTTTGGTGGCGGAGCATGAGGCCGGTTTGCTCGCGGTAGCCGCTTCCAGTTTAGAAACTGGAGGTTATCAGGTTATTTCGGCCATCAATGGCTTGCAGGCGTTGAAGCAGGCCTGTGCCTCACTGCCCGATTTAATCATTCTCGACGCCTTGCTGCCGGATATTGACGGCCGGGCGGTTTGCGAGATCTTGCATCGGTTACCCTCAACGGCCCACATTCCCATCCTCATGCTTTCCGGCTCACCAGGTAAAGAGCCGGACATGATCGGAAGCGAAAGTTGGGCGGATGGGTATATAACCAAGCCATTGATCGCGACCCAACTGGTGCTCCGGGCGAATGAAATCCTGATGCGCATGGGGGAAACGCATTTGCCAGGAAGTCATCTGGAGTCAGCCTACCCGTTGGCTGGTTATGAGCCTTAAACCACAGCTTTCCCATTTGCAGCAGGCCTATGCGAGCGACCCACTGACCGTGGTGTTTATCTCCGGTGGAGTGGCATGCCTGGTTTTCCTCGTTATTCTTCTGTACGATACCCACTACCGGAGGCACAGAAGACAGCGGCGGGAAAACAAAAGAAGAGCCCGAAGGAGGGCGCAAGTGCTTGCGCGTTCTCTCCCTCGGGGAACGCTGTTTGCACAAGGCACCAGTGATTCTCTACTTGAGAAAAGGCGCTAGGAAGCATAAGCTGAAGTCCGACCGTCAGCTTATTTGTTTTTTACTTAACTCCATCGTGTGTTGTGGTAAACGGCTGCGAAAAGGAACTCTCATATGAAATCATCAGATTTGGAAAGCCTGGTTCAAAAAGCCAAGGAAGAACTCCTCGGCCACGAAGCTAAGGCGAAGGGCGCGGAGCGCAAAGCCAAGACAGCGGCCGGGATGAACCGGCAGGCAAAGATGAAACTAAAGCAGGCAAAAAAATTGGCCAGATTCTCAAAGAAACAGGCCAGGAAAGCGCGAAAAGAAGTCCTTATCACCCAGCAGGACTTCCAGGCTGCCCGCATCGAGCTGCAAAAAACGGAAGCGAAGCTTCTTAAGCAGCTGAAAAAAGCCAGGGCGAAGAGTGGGCAGCCCAAAGCGCAGCTTGCCGAAACGGGGCAAAAGAAGTCGCCTCAGGTCGGGGCCGTTAAGCAGAAGAAACCAGCGGCGGCCCAAAAAACTAGGCAATCAATCAAAACCGTTCAGAAGGTCGAACCCGCCCTCTTCAGGGTGGCAGCCAGCAAATTGAATGTGTCGGCAACGGTGCCAAACAGCCCGATGCCACCTGGCCCAATCAGTTGATCCTATAGTTGCCTCCTCGGTGTGGATCGAATTCCACCCCGCCCGAGCGTGGCCTTTGGCCGCAATCCACGTTACAGGGCGCTCTCAACAACGGTTCGCCCCTTCGGCAAGCGCCCCGCCGGGTTTCTGCCCGGCATGGGCCGCAGCTTGCTGCCCTTTCTGTCCGCGCGTCTCGCTCGCCATTTGCCGGCGCTCACTCCAAAACGCCGCTTGAACATCAAGTTGAAGAGGCTCAGGGATTGAAAGCCGCTTTCCAAGGCAACGTCCACCACTTTAGACTCGGTGGTGGCCAGCAGTTCCCGTGCGCGCATCAGCCGGAGTTCGGTGTGCTTGTCGCGGAATGACATGCCCACCACTTCGTGAAAGATCCGGGTGAGATGTCGGCGCGTGCAACGCGTTACTTGGATTAGCTCCGAGAATTTCAGGTGCAATAGATCCGATGCCGGGGTTTGATTCAAAAATTCCCGCAGCCGCTCCTTCGCATCGAAAGTGGCTTCCACCTGGGAGCTCTGCTGTTGCAACTCAAGACGGAACACCTCGGTGAAAATCTGCAGCAACTGCAAACGGAACCAGAACCCGCCGCGGTGCGGGGTGTCCCGAAGCGCCATCATTTTTGTGGCCACGGCGCTGCCTGGTGGATGAATTTGGGCCGGAGATGCCTCCCGGCACGATGCCTCATGAAAAAAAGTCTGTTCATTCAGCGTGATCATCCCGGCCAGACGTTCTGGTTCCACATTAAAAAAGTGCAGCAACAATCCTCTTCCTAACCGGCTGGCGCGAATGCTGCCGCGCGCCCGCGATGAAAGCAACAATACCGTTCCGGTCTGCAGCTCCTGGGTCCTTTGCGGATGCAGCCAATAACCGCTTCCGGATACGACCTGATACAACGACCAACCGGACAGTTGCGGAACCCATTCCATTTCCGGGGGCAGAATCAATTAACGGACCGCCAGGTGAGGTTCGTACGTGCGATCGGGCTTCGTCATGGTTCCGAGACTGTGTGTTGGTCGTTTCGTTCAAACTCGCGTTCCGCCGCAACCTTCTCCTGGGCCGCGCACGGCCCGCGCCAGAACGGTGGGCGGTCCGGCGCGCTTGCGGGCTCCAGACAACCGTGAGTTGCGCGATGGGGCCGAGATTAAAACCCGTGTGTTACAGCTTCATGGCGGTTTTGAAACATTCTTGCGCGTTTCGCTTCCGCCGGCGCGGCTGATCTCTGCCGCGACAACTCTCCCGCGCGTCGCCAGCGGAGGCCGGAACCGGGTTGGCCGCGTTTTTGCCCGCCCCCTCACGCTCATTCGAGTGGCTTCGCAAGGACGGTCGGGGTTCCGGCATAGTTTCCATGTTGTCACAATTCTGACATGCGTCCGTAACACAAACCACCCACCATCCGGCGACACGAGTTCACAAGCGCCTGTGGGCTGACCGCTCCTTCGGCTCGGAGTTCCGGCGGCAGCGCCGCTTCGGTTGGTTTCGCTGGGGCGATTTTTGAAGCAGGAAAGTCGAAGGGCAACGCGGCTGAAATTATTTGATGTTCATATGAGTTTAACTGTTTGTTCGACCCTGGCTCCGCTTGCCATGCCCAGGAAACGGAATTTTGCATCCCGCACGTCCTTGGGGTTGTTCGAACGGCCACTCAGCTCCCCCTCCCCGCGGAAGCGCTGCTAACCGCCCCACCGCGCCATGCTCCGGAAGCAATCAACTATCCACAGCTGGATTCGCCCCCAGACCGTCTCGGAGTCTCGCCTCGCCATTTTGTGCCGGCTCTTGTTCCTGTGTTGGTGCGGGAATTGTGCCGCCCTCAGTCTGTCGGCGGCCCAGCCTGGCCCTGCTCCTTCCTCCTTGGCGACGAACGCCACGCCCGCAGGTATGACGAACACAACTCCGGGCTTCAACGTCCGCGCTTACGCTGTCGATGGCACCACCTTCCTCCCCGCCGACGCGCTCGCTCCGTTGATGTCGAAGCACACCGGAACCAATCTCAGCATCCAATCGTTGGTCGAAGCCGCCTCCGCCGTGCTGGCGGAACTGCGGAGTCGCGGCGCCTCCAACCAAAGCGTAGTCATCGGACCACAGGAAATCACCAACGGCATTGTCAAAATGCACGTCATCCAAGCGGCGCTTTCCCAGATTGTGGTGTCCGGGAGACGTTATCCCATTGCCACGAACACGCAGGCGATTGTGTCGAATCCAACTGTCCCGGTCGCCGCCGCCGCGACGAATGCAGTCCCCCCTGAGCCCCCTCCAAAAATTGTGCCAAACGTCCCGGTGAGTCCTGAGGCAATGGCGCTGGCGAATGAAACCTTGCATCGCAAAATCCTGGACTTGGAGGCTGAGGAACGGCGCGCCCGGATGTTGCCAAATTCCAAGACCAACTTCCCTCCCGCCACCAACGGCCAGGCGCTCGCGGACTTGCAAACCGTGTATCGGGATCGCGGCTACGCGACCGTGTCGGTCGGGCTGCCCAAGCAAACGCCCACCAACGGCGTCCTCACCGTGCGCGTATTTGAAGGCCGGATATCGGATATCATCGTGGCCAACAATCATCACTTCAGTTCCAACAACGTGATGCGAGCGTTGCCCGGACTCCACACGAACATGCTGCTCGTCAGCCAGGTGTTTCAGGCTGAATTGGACCGCGCCAACGCGCACCAAGACCGGCAAATCTACCCCGAGTTGCAACCGGGACCGGAGGAGAACACCACCGTGCTGCGCCTCAAAGTGGAAGACCGGTTGCCGCTCCATGCCAAGGTGGAACTCAATAACCAAAGTTCTCCCGGTACGCCTGATCTGCGCCTGAATTCCTCCGCGGTTTTCAATAATCTTTGGCAGTTGGAACATTCGCTGGGTGTGCAATACAGCTTCTCGCCCGAAGCTTTCAAAATGGACACCCCCCAGACCAAATGGGCCTTTTACGATCAGCCTCTGGTCGCCAATTATAGCGGATTCTACCGGGTGCCCTTCGGCGGCCTGACCTCGGTCGGTGAGGAGATCGCCGCCCGCCCCGGCAGCTTCGGCTACGATGAGGCCACCCGCAAATTCCACCTGCCGCCGCCGTCTTCCCGGCCGGAGGTGAATTTTTATGCCAACCGCGCCACCATCGATACCGGGCTCATGACCACGTTCAGCGGAAACCTCTTTTCCCAAGGCGGTCAAAGCCTCGATCGGAAGGACGTGCAGCAGGATTACACCGTAAATAACGGCTTCGGTTCGCGTCTGACCCTGCCTCTGGCTCCTACCGAGGAGATACAGTCCAGTCTATCCGGCGGTTTTGATTACAAGACCTACGACCTGGCCAGCCACAAGACGAATATTTTCGCCTTCAGCAGCGTTGTGGTTGACAACTCGACTTCGCCCCCTCAAACCAACATTAACCATTCCATCGTCACCTCCCCGGTCGGCGTCAATGGCTTGACCACCACGCATCTGGAATATCTTCCCTTGGCACTCCGCTATGATGCGAGCCTGCGCGACTCCAAGGGCGTCACCGCCTTCGGCTTGGGCCTGGGTGCCAACGGGTGGTACTCGGGATCATCCCGCAACGTACAAAACGCCACCGGTTCCGCACAATCCACCGGTCACTGGGTTGTCCTCAACCCCACCATCTCGCGCGACTTCTCCCTCTATAAGGAATGGGTGTTATCCGCCCACGCGGAGGCCCAATGGGCCAGCGAACCGTTGGTGAGCAATGAACAATTTGGCCTCGGCGGTGTGGCCAATATCCGCGGCTATCAAGAAGGCGAAGTCTTCGGCGACACTGGCTGGCGCTTGAATCTCGACCTAAAGATGCCCGCTCACCAGGTTGGCATCGTTTACGGGAAGGAACCGCTCATGTTGCGGCCCTCGGTTTATATGGACTATGGCCGCGCGTTCTTGCTGGATCCGCAAGGCCGCGTCCCGCAGGTTTCACTTTGGGGCGCCGGTTTCGGCACGGTCGCCACCATCGGCCCACACTGGGAAGGCCGCCTGCTTTTTTCCTGGCCGCTGATTGGAACCAGCATCACGCGCGCCGGCCAGCCGCGGTTTAATTTCTCGCTGACCGCCCAATTCTGACGCCCAACCCCAACCGCCATATGAATAATCTCCAGCACCACGTTATGAAAAGAGTTTCAATCCATAAGCGGACCTTCGCCTGCCCCCGTTGCCG
>JAQGOT010000691.1 GCA_028293465.1 Pedosphaera sp.
CTTACGTCTGGGCGGGCATGGCGGCGCTGCGCGGCCCGGCGTCGCAAATCACCGCGAGCAATGGCAAGGACTCGGCGACGGGAGAATTGGTGTTGGTGGGAAACGGTCGCTTCTACGGGGGGAAATACCGGCTCTTTCCACGAGCCGACTTGCGCGACGGTCTGCTGGAGGTGTGCGTTTTCCCGCGGGCGAACTGGCTTACCTTGGCGCGTTGTTCCCCGATGTTCATCGCCCGCCAGGATCTCCCGGCGGGCGTTGCCAAATGTTTTCAAGCGGAGGCGTTCACGCTCAGCAGTCCCTCCCCCACCCCGCTGGAGGTGGACGGCGAAAATATCGGTCATTTGCCAGCGACCTTTTCCATCGAGCGCCAAAAGCTGCGGGTCGTGGTGCCGTAGCCGGCGAGGTGCTCGGGGCCAGGTCGGCGTAGAAAGTCGCGGGATCACGTGAAAAACTCGTGGAAAATCCTTTTTTCAGCCGCTTTTGATTTCTCGCAGACCTTGCAAAGCTTGCAAATCATGAGGGACAACCGGGCGGGTTTTGTGGGAGACTGGCGGGCATGGAAAGGAGTCCGAGGAATTGCGGATTTCGGATTGGGGGCGGCATCCGCGGATGGCGGGGCCGGGTTCTTTGACAAATTAATAGTGACCGATGACCCAAGGGGGTGCACACGGCCATCAATGGTCAAAGCGGCGGGCAGGTGAGTGGTCGATGGTTGAGGGTGGGTGAAGTTTTCGAGTGCGGAATCCAGGCAAATCCAAGTTAATCCAGGTTGAGTTTTGAAATTTGGCGCGGGGGCCGGGTTTCACACGTTGGCGGTGACTGGCTGCCGCTGCCGCCCCCCTGGGTGGGTTTTGGGATTCTATAAACATGCGACTCCGCTGGAGCTTGGGAGGGGAAGGGTCGGGTGGTTTGCGGTTAATCCAGACAAATCCAAGTAAATCCAAGTAAATCCAAGTAAATCCAGGTAAATCCAGGCTGATCCAAGTTGCTCTTGGCTCGTTGGGTATCGAATCCGGCGAGTGAGTCTCGGGTCCGAGGGGAGAGGTTAGGGTCTCGTGACCTCGCCTCCTACGAGGAGGTTCATCGCGTCTGATCGAAGGCGAATCCAGGTAAATCCAAGCTAATCCAAGTTAATCCAGGTTCCGCTGATACGGAGTTTGAAATTTGGCGCGGGGGCAAGTTCCACGCGTTGGCGGTGACTGGCTGCCGGTGCCGCCCCGCCGGGGCTTGGGACACCTGTGGGTTTTGGGGTTCTATATACATGCCGCTCCGTTGGAGCTTCGGAGGGGAAAGGCCGGGTAGGTGGCCCGCAGGCCGGTGACGGGGTTGGGTGGATTGAATGGAATCCGGGCAAATCCAGGCAAATCCAAGTTAATCAAGGTCGGTAAGCGCGCGGCCAAATTGGCGGTTGTGCTTCCGCGGGAATTGATGAAATAGTAATTCGATCGAATGAGCGCGGAACGACAGAACAAACGATATTTTTGGCCGAGCCTCTTTATTGGCGCCTTTTTCGCGGGGGCAGTGCTGTGGTGTGTCTGGATGTACAAAGTGGTGGAGCGGACGCGGAAGCAGCAGCAGGAGGGGTTTTTTGTGCCGCAACCTGAGCCGGGGGCGGCTTCGCATTTCACGAATGCCCCGGTGGCGCCGAGCCGGGGGACGCAGATGCGGACGAACTCCGCCCTGGTGAATACCAACGGGATGGTTTGGGTTCCGGGCGGCACGTTTTGGATGGGAGCAGAGGACGGGCGACCCGATGAAACGCCGGTACACAAGGTCACAGTGGATGGGTTTTGGATCGACACGACCGAGGTGTCAAATCAGCAGTTTGAGAAGTTTGTGCAAGCAACCAGTTATGTAACAGTGGCTGAACGAAAGCCTGATCCGAAGGACTTTCCGGATGCGAAGCCGGAGTTGTTGGTGCCCGGCTCGGTGGTGTTCTCGCCGCCGACGAACGCGGTGCCGCTGACCGATGTCTCGGCCTGGTGGGAGTACGTGCCGGGCGCGAATTGGCAGCATCCGGAAGGGCCGGACTCAAGCATTGCGGGCCGCGAGAAATATCCGGTGGTGCATGTGTCATGGGAGGATGCGGTAGCCTACGTGAAGTGGGCAGGCAAACGTCTGCCCACCGAGGCGGAATGGGAATATGCAGCGCGCGGCGGCCGGGAGAAGCAGCCGTATGTATGGGGCAAGGAGTTGGTGCCGAACGGCAAATGGCAGGCGAACATCTGGCAGGGGCAGTTCCCAAATGAGAATACCGGGACAGACGGATTCAAGGGGACGGCGCCGGTGGCTTCGTTCGCGCCCAACGGATACGGGCTCTATGACATGGCCGGGAATGTGTGGGAATGGTGCGCGGATTGGTACCGGCCTGATTACTACGCACAGAGTCCGGCGAAGAATCCGGCGGGGCCTGACGACAGCTTTGATCCCGAGGAGCCGGGCGCTAAAAAGCGAGTGCAGCGCGGTGGTTCATACCTTTGCCATGAATCATATTGCAGCAGTTATCGTCCCGGCGCGCGGATGAAATGCACGCCGGACACCAGCTTGTCACACACCGGGTTTCGGTGTGTGCGGTCGAATGGGGGTTGACGGGTTTTGTGACAACGACACGGGTGGGAAATTGGGCGCAAGCCGAGGCTTGCGCCATTGATTGGGAGGGGAAAAGCGGGAGGTTATGGGACGGTTTCCGCGGGCTGCTTCGCGTTCTCGGCCATCGTTTTGGCCGGCCAACGTTCGTCGGTGGTTCTGGCGGTTTTGAGATACGCCTCGATTTTGCCGACCACTTCAGGATTCTTGTCGGCCACATTATCCTGCTCGCCCAGGTCCGCCTTAAGATTGTAGAGCTCAAGCGGACCATCCACTCCATGGCGAACGGCTTTCCAATCGCCCATGCGAACGGCTTGTTTGAAACCGCCTTCGTGGAACTCCCAGTAGAGAAATTCGTGCCGGTTGGTTTGAGTCTTGCCCATCAACGTGGGCAGGATGGAGATACCATCGCTGTCCTTGGGCGGACTCAGTCGGGCAATTTCCGCCGCCGTGGGCAGGAAGTCCCAGAAGGCGCAGGGAAGATCACTCGTGGTGCCGGCCTTCATTCCCCAAGGCCAGCGGACGATCAGCGGAACGCGGATGCCGCCTTCGTAAAGGTCACGCTTGATGCCGCGCAGCGGGCCGGAGCTTTTGAAATATTTGGGATCGACACCGCCTTCCTTGTGGGGGCCGTTGTCGCTGGCAAAAATGACGATGGTATTGTTGTCGATCTTGAGCTCCTTCAGCTTTTCCATGAGCTGGCCGATGTCGTTATCCATGCGGGTGATCATGGCCGCCTTGTTTTTTTCCACCTGCGGCCAGGGCTCACTGGAGTAAGGGGCGTCGCTGGGGACTTCCATGCCGTTGCCGGTCTTTTTGCCAAGCTCGTTGTTGGCGTGGGGGATGGTGTAGGCAAGGTAAAGAAAGAACGGGCGGTATTTGTTGAACTGAGTCGGTCGGTTGAGCCTGAGAAAATTCAGGGAGGTCTCGGTAAAGAGATCGGGAGCGTATTTTCCTTTTTGGCCGTCCGCATTTTCGCTGTACATCACCCGGCGTCGGTTGCCTTGCGAATCGCTCTGGTAAAGAAAAGGGGGATAATAATTGTGGGCCTCGGTTTGATTGAGGAACGCGAAGCATTCATCAAAGCCCTTTTTTCCGGGCACGCCGGACGTGCCTTCCTCGCCCAAACCCCATTTGCCGATGATGCCGGTGCTGTAACCCGAGGCTTTCAGAAGTTCGGCGATGGTGACATCGTCCCCCTGCAAGGATTGGTCGCTGTTGCCGCGGATGCGGACGTGGCCGGTGTGCTTGCCGAGCATGAGGGTGGCCCGCGACGGTGCGCAAACAGTGCTGCCCGCATAACAACTGGTGAAACGCATGCCCTCGGCGGCGAGTTTATCAATGTTCGGAGTCTTGATCTTTTGCTGACCGTAACAGCCAAGGTCGCCGTACCCGAGATCATCGGCCAAGATAAACAAGATGCTGGGCCGGCGCGGAGCTGGAGCGTGCGGTTCCGTGGCCTGGGCATTGGCGGAGCAGAGAGCCAACAGGCCAACGCAGACGGCGAGCACGAGCGTGATCAAATTTTTTGGTGGACGCATGAATTTCATAATATCTACAAGGCTTTAATATTCGCACCTCAGAGGCTTTGCACGACATTTATTTTTGAACGCGGCAGGCGGGGTGGTGATGTGCCAGGTTATCCCAGATATGGGATGGTTAACGGCCCCTGTGGTAACACAGCGACGCGGGCTTCCGGCCCGAGTTCCTGCAACCGGCCAGCCACGGCAGCACTGATGTCATGGCATGGAGTGAGATATGCAGCACGAACGATTTCATCCGGGAGGGAGCTATGAAGGAGCACGTTGGCCCGACGTTGGATGAGCGCCTGAATCTGGGCCTGCCATTGCTCGGGACGCTGAAAACCGGGAGTGGCGAGCAGGGCGAGAATTTCCTCGGGACCGGCGGCACTGCGCAGGAGTTGATCCAGAGGACTGGCGGCGGGCACCCCTTCGCGGCATTCGCAGGCGAGGATCAAGGTGCCGCCCGGTTGGAGAATGCGCGCGCCGGCGCTCATGCCTTTGACACCTTGATACAAATTTTGGTCGAGCGGGTAACCGCTGTTGGTGGTGACGACAATCTCAAAGGGCGCCTTGACCCGCTGCATGGCGGCACGGCGGACGAACTCACAGCCCGCTTGGTGGGCAACGAGCAGGTCGCCGGCAAACACACCGGTAATTCCGCGCTGCTCATTCAAGGTGACGTTGAGCAGGAAGCTTGGACCGAGACGCAAGGCGATGTCGCGCATTTCCTCCCAGATGGGATTTCCCTGGGTAACGCCGAAGGTGGACTTGGGATGGCTGATGTTCTTCTCACCGTGATTGCTCATCACGGTTTCCAGTCCGGCCAAGCCGGGCATGATGCCTTTGGGTCCACCGCTGAAACCGGCGAAAAAATGGGGTTCGATGAAGCCGGTGATGATGCGGACGTCCGCTTCGGCCAAGCGCCGATTGATGAGGGCGGGCGTTCCATCGCGGGTTTCGCCAAAAGCCACAAGGGCGCCGGGGTTTTCGGGCTCGTGATTCAAGACCCGGTAATCCCGGACGACGGCGGGGGTGAGCAATTTCTCCAGTTCGGCGCGGGTGTTGGGGCGATGGGTGCCAAGCGAATTCAGCAAGGTGATCTGCTCGCGCGGCACATGGGCGAGATGTTGGAGGAGCCAGGGGATCAATCGATCATTCGGCGTGGCGCGAGTGATGTCCGTGAAGCCGATACAAACCCGGTCGGTGGGTTTGATCCGATCGAGCAAGGGCGCACAGCCGATCGGTCGGTCGAGAGCGGCAATGACTGCGGCGCGCTCATCGACCAGTCCGGGGGTATGGGAAGGCTCAATGACGGTGGTCCGTTCATCAGGCAGTTCAATGGACTTATGTCCCAGGCCATAGGCGAGATTAATTTTCATCTGGTGAACGGGTTGCTATCGTCCAGAGTATGTAACGCAGAAGGTGGAGTTGCGAAAGCAGCAAGTGAGCACCCTGGAAAAGTGGCGATGCCCGGCCCAGGAATCGGGTTTGAAAATCGAAGAATCTGTGCTTGGTTAATGCGAAAGGAATTATTGAATGAAAAACATAAACAGCTATGTGGTGTGCATGGTTTCGAGCCTCTTCATCCTGGTGCTGGGCGGTTGCACGACGACGCCGGTGACGGGTCGTTCGCAGTTAAGCCTCGTATCATCTGGCGAGGTGGTGCAAATGGGGCTGACCGAGTTCGACAAGATGAAGAAGGAAACGCCGATCGACACCAATCCAGCCGACAACGCCTTGGTGCAAAAAATCGGCAAGCGCCTCGCCGCAGTGGCGGGCAAGGATATGCCCGATGCCCAGTGGGAATTCGTGGTGTTCCAGAGCAAGGAGGCCAATGCCTTTTGTCTGCCAGGCGGGAAGGTGGGGGTATATTCGGGCATTTTGCCCATTACCCGGGATGAAGCGGGTCTGGCGACGGTGCTGGGTCATGAGATCGCCCATGCGACGGCGCACCACGGGGCTGAGCGCATAAGCCAACAGACACTTTTGCAAGGAGGCGGGCAGTTATTGGGGGCGGGGTTCGGCAATGCAAAGCCGATTACCCAGCAAATGGTGGCGCTGGCCTATGGCGTGGGGTCGCAGGTGGGCGTCGGGTTGCCATTTAACCGCAAACAGGAGTCGGAGGCGGACCATATCGGCTTGGTTTACATGGCCCGGGCAGGCTACGATCCACAGGCCGCCTTGGCTTTTTGGGAACGGTTTGCGGAATACAGCAAGGCGCAGGGAGGGTCGGGCGGACCGGCCTTTCTGAGGGACCATCCGGTCGATTCAGTGCGCATCGCGGACATCAAAAAGTGGTTGCCGGAGGCACAGGCCCAACTTGGCCACAGCATCGCTCAATAATGGGGTAACTTTAAGGTGGAAAAATCTTGCGTCGGGAGGCAACGTTGATTAGCTTTCGCGGCGCGTTTGATCTTGTCCCGGTGCTTCCGAGTCGGTTCAATCCTGCAAACTTCAGTGGGTTGGTAGCTCAGTTGGTAGAGCAGTGCCCTTTTAAGGCATTGGTCCAGGGTTCGAGTCCCTGCCAACCCACCATAGTTTGATCTGGCTCAGGTCGAAGCAAACGAACCTGCAATCCTATGCCGTTGCTCAAACTCAACCGGATCAATAAAGGCGGGGAAATCTACCTCAACAGCGAGCAGATACGGTTTATTGAAATCGAAGGCCGCTCCTCCACGGTCAACATGGGTCCGGGGAATGTCTATGCAGTCGAGGAGTCGCCCGGAGCCATTGCCGCCCAACTTGAGGAGATGGAGGTCGCCCGCATCCGCAATGCCATCATCCAATCGAGCAGCTTCGTCCAGAATAAGACCGAAGTTTCTTAAGACTTGGAATCGGTTTCGACGGCGCAATGACCGGCCTCGTGCCAGTCCTTTATGTCACCCGTCCGGGATTCCGTTTTGGTTTGGCTTCGATTTTAGACGAACAAGTGATTTATTTGGCGCTGTAACTGCGGATGAAATCAACGCACTGCGTCACATCGGGGACTGAGTTTTCCCAATTGTTCTCGTACTCGATCGTAAGAGGGCCGTCGAAGCCCTGACGCTTCAATTCATCGAGAATCCCCTTGATGTTCGAGGCGCCCGTTCCATAAACGCTGTCCGGAATTTCCTTACCGATCTCTTTCCTTTCCTTGAGATGCACGCTCACCACCCGGCCATGCAAAATTTTAATGCACTCCAAGGGTTGGAGTCCCGAGGTGGCCCAATGCCCGGTATCCGCACAAGCGCCGATGCGGGCATCCCGGTCTTTCACCACCGAAAGCACATAATTCGGGTCCCAGACTTTGTAGCCGGGATCGTTCTCACGTTTTTTGTGTTCATGAATTCCCACCTTGATGTCGAATTCCTTGACCAACTTCTCGATAACGTCCAGTTCCTTGACCGATTCCGTGGTCACGCTGTAAAAGCCCATGGTCTTGCCAAACTCAAACACCTTCCGCCATTCCGCCGCGCCACCATTCGGAGAAACCACGCCGTAGCTGACCGCGCGAACATGAAATTTGGCGAGTTGGTCTTTGACCTTCTGGATGACCTCCGCCGGGGCGTTATGGTCCCACTTCACGGTGGGCTGATCCGCGCTGAGTTTTTGGCCGGGATAAAACTCGATGGCCTTCCCACCCGCCTGCGCCGTTTTCTCGATGGCTTCCATCACGCTGAAGCGGTTGAAGGTGTAGGCCTGACAACCAACAACAAATTCGCCCACTTTGCACTCTGCCGGAATCGGCGCGGCAGGCAGCGTGTTGCTCAAGCCCGGTAACAGCAGACTGGCAACGGCCAGTCCCTGAAAAAGTTTCTTGGATAAGTTCATGGTAATTTACAATCGGGCCAGCCAGCGATAGCGGCTCAGTTTTAGAGGTTTTTAACTGTGATGGCTATGTTTAAAGCATATCTTGGACAGAGAAACAAACACCAAATTAAAATCGCCGTCCTTGGGACCATCCGGGCTTTGTCCTTTGGCTTTGTGTTTGGGATTGGCCTCACCTCTGTTCAAGGCTTTTTTAAACGAAAGAAATTGCTGGCTTTGGTGGCGGCCAGATTGACCAGATATAGATCACCACCCAACACGGGAGTATTGGTCACCGCCGACCAGCCATTGGTTAAGCGGACGTTCCCGTTGGTCTGCAAATGAAAACCCGCCGGCAGAATCGGCCACGAAAGCTGCACCTGCCCGGTCGAAATCGGAGCAATGGCAAAACGCGCAGCATCAATCCGCACGACGAAGGCGTCCGCAGCGCCCCGGTTAGCGACGGTGATGCCGCCAAGGTTGGTGGCCGCCGAATAGCCCGTCAAAAAACTGTTACCGCTCGAATCCGCCCCAACTCCCAAACCACGGGCACCATTTGTTCCGCCAACTTGCTTTACCCAAAGTAAATTGCCGGCCGGATCATACTTGGTCACGAAGGCGTCACTCACGCCCACGCTGGTCAGACCGGTGGTGGCGAACAAAGCCGCACCGGTGAAATACCCGGCGGCATAAACGTAGCCCGCGGCATCCACTGTAATCCCGAGACCTTGATCGTCGTTGTTTCCGCCCGCTTGTTTCGCCCAGAGCAGGTTGCCGGCGGAGTCGTAATTGGCCACGAAGATGTCACCACCGCTGCCGTTGTTGATCAGAGTGGTCGGACCGAATTGGACGAGCGAGTTGAAACCGCCCGTGACAAAACTGTTGCCAGCCGCATCCACGGCGATACCATTGCCATAGGAATCGCTTGGGCCGCCCCCGTGCCTTGCCCAAATTGCCGCACCGGTGCTGCTGTATTTGGCGACGAACACATCCGCGCCCCCGCTGTTGGTCAAAAGAAGTCCGCCAAAAGTGGCGTTCGTGCTCATACAAGCCCCGGTCACGTAACAATTCCCGCTTGCATCCACGGCAGTTCCCCTGCCCTCATCATCGAGCACTCCCCCGGCTCCAGTTGCCCAGATTGGATTGCCGAGCGTGTCATACTTCACCACGAACAAATCAGCACCTCCTGCGTTCGTGACCGTGATACCGCCAAAGGCAATGCTGCCCGTGAATTCGCCCGTGACATAGCTGTTGCCATTGGCAGCAACCGCGATGGCCGCACCCCGACTATCCAAACTTCCCACTGACTGCCTTACCCACGCCAGAGTGCCGGCTGTGTCGTACTTGGCGACGAAAGCCGCATAGCCAGCTCCAAAGTTGGTGATGCTGATATTCCCGAAAGTGGCGATGTAATAGAAAGACCCGGTCACGTAACAGTTTCAAGCGGCATCGACCCCGATCCCCTCAGACGCATCGTCACTCAGATCCCCGCCGGCGCTTTTCGCCCAAGCCACATTGCCCGCCAGTCTGAGGTTTGTGATGAATATGTCCTTGTACACGCCAGTGGTGCTGGAGTTGGTCATAGTGTTGGTCCCGAATCTGGCGGTCGAACTTTGGAAATAGCCGGTGACAT
>JAQGOT010000755.1 GCA_028293465.1 Pedosphaera sp.
ATCGTCGGCACGGGCCGGCAATTCCTGCTCTTCGCCACCAAGCCCGGCCGTTACCAGCTCACGCTCGATGTCGTCGCCAAAATAACCCGCGCCGAACCGTGGAATCAAATCTCCTTCACCGGCCCCGCTGCGGCCATCGCGTCGGTATCCGCGCAAGCGAGCGGTGAAGGCATGGAACTGCAACTGCTCAGCGGCACACAGCTCGAATCCACCCCGGATGGCGCCGCACGCACCTCCCGGTTGCAGGGATTTCTGGGTGCGGATCGACTGCTTTCGATGCGTTGGCAAAGCAAGGCGGCCGAGGTCACGCGGAAATCCCTGGTGACCGTGGATACGACTACGTCTGCGCAAATCACCCCGACAGTCATCAAGTTCAACACCGTCTTGCATTACGAAATCCTGCAGGCGGGAGTGGCAAAGCTGACCGTCGCACTGCCCGGCACGCAGGCTCTGACGAAACTCCAGGGGGACCAAATTCGGGATTGGCAAATCAAGCCCGATGGCGACCGCCAGGTTCTGACTGTGGAGTTCATCAAACCCGTCGAGAAATCCTGCTCGCTGACGCTGCTCTCCGAGCAACCCGTGGACGCCGCGCCGCAAGCCGCGCAACTCATCCCGCCGCAACCATTGGACGTCGAGCGCGAATCAGGCTCGTTCACGGTTTCTGCCGACGAGATGGTGGTGGACATCGGCACGGCGGAAGGCTTGCGACAGGTGAATGCCCCCAATGGCGCGCTCGCCGCCTATCGCTTTTACGGGCGCCCTTTCGCCTTGGGGGTGAAACTCAAACGTATCGAACCGGTGGTGAACGTGGCCGACCGCGTCACCGCCCGCTTGGAGGAAACCCGCCTCTTGGTCACCCATGCGCTCACCTTGACCGTGGAGAAGGCCGGGATTTACGCCATCGAGACCACGCCGGGTTTGGTCGTGGCCGACGTGCATGGTGAGGGCGTTGAGGATTGGAAAGTCACCGAAGGCCGGTTGCGGATCAACTTTGGCACCCGGTTGCTTGGTGTTCGCAAGCTCGAGGTGCAACTGGAGGAGTCGCACAAAACCTTTCCCCCGCAGGTGGTGATCGCGCCGTTGCGGGTGATCGGCGCGGCCCGCGAGACCGCCGAGGTCGGGGCCGCTTCGGCGGCCGGCATCCGGCTGAAGACCGCCGAGCTGGTTGGCCTGCGCGAGATGCCCATCACGACGCTGCCGTCACGATCGGACGAATTGCTGGCCTACCATGCGGAACAGGCGGATTGGAAACTCTCACTCGCCAGCGAGCGTCTGGCCGCACGCGTGGTCGCGGACGTCTTCGATTTGGTGACCATCGGCGATGGGTTGGTCGGCGGCAGCGCGACGGTTCGCTACGGCATCATCAACCAGGGCGTGCAGGAATTCAAAGTCAAGCTCCCGGCTCATTGGAAGAACGTGGAGTTCACCGGGCCGAACATCCGCCGCAAGGATCATCAAGGCGAGGTGTGGACCATCGCCCTGCAGGACAAGGCGTGGGGCGGTTACACGCTGGTGGTCACCTACGACTACCAATTTGATCCCAAGCACGCGACCCTCGACGCCGGGGGCGCGCATACGCTGGAAGTCGAGCGGGAAACCGGTTCCGTGGCCATCACCACCACCGGAAGTTTGAAATTGGACCCCAAGCCGGCGGTGGAACCGCTCCGAGTGATTGACCAGACCGAACTGAGCGAAACCGACCGTTCCCTGATCACCCGCCCGGTGTTGCTCGCCTACCGCTATAGCGGGGATAACTACCAGTTGCAGCTTGATGTGACCCGCCACGACCAGGCGCCCGTGTTGGAAGCCGTGGCGGACCGCACCCAGTTGACCACGGTGTTGACCGAGGCGGGGGAGATGCTCACCCAGGCTTCGTTCATGGTGAAGAACAACGACAAACAATTTCAAAAGTTCAAGCTCCCCGGGGATGCCAAGCTCTGGGGCTGCTACGTGAATGGCGAACCGGTGAAAGCCGAGCGGGACGGGGAATGGTTGCTGGTTTCCCTGCCGCGCGAAGCCAATCGCGACCAGGCTTTCGCGGTGGACATCAAATACGCCCAGCAGATTCCCTCCTTGAAAGCGCTGTTGCCGCACACGCTCAGCCTGGAAGCTCCGACCACGGACGTGCCCAATACCTACGCGGAATGGGAACTGTTCGTTCCGCCGAATCAGCGGCTTTCCTCCTTCGGCGGCAACATGACCGTGGCGCAAGGGACAACCTATGGCCTGCACGACGCCTGGCAGGAATTCGGGGAATTCTACGCCCGCGTTTGGGAGGATGCGGGGGTGGGGCTGTTGCTGGTTGGCACGATGGTCTTCCTGCTGGTGTTGCTCATCTGGCGGGCCGTGAAAAGCGGTTCACGCGGCGTGATTGAAGCCCTGGCGGTGATCGCGATTCTGGCCATTCTGGCAGGGATGTTGTTGCCCGCGTTAAGCAAGGCCAAGCAAAAATCCATCCGCATCAGCGCGGTGAATAATCTCAAGCAGATCGGTCTTGCGGCGCGGATTTTTGCTGGCGACAACAATGGCCGCCTGCCGTCCAGTTTTGATGAAATGAAGACGGAATTGAACACGGACAAGGTAACCATCGACCCGGAAAGCGGTCAGCGGTTCAAGTATGTCGGCACCGGAAAAAAGGAAGGGGATCCCAACGCCATCATCGCCTATTCGCCGGTCGATCAGCATGGGCGCGCCGTAGCCTTCGCGGACGGGAGTGTGCAACAACTCTCAAGCTCACGGTTTGAAGAAGCCATCCAACGCGAAGCCGCCGCGTACAACGGCTATGTGCCGCGCAATGACGCGGTTCCTGCCCAGACCTTGACGGCATCACCCAAGATCGACGGCTTCATGACCAATGCGGTTGTCACGGGTGGGCTGCACGGTATGCAGGAGGAACCGCTGGAGGCTGGCGTCCCGATTGCCCCACCACCGGCTTCGGTTGTTGGTGTCCCATCATGGGGTCCGGGGGCTCCGACCGTGGCTGGCATACGTTCCATCCGTATCGACATCCCGCGCATCGGCCACGCCTTCAATTTTACCAAGGTTCTGAACGTCGGGAGCGAGCCGCTCTCCGTCCGCATGTCGGTCGTGCGCACCAAGGTTTTTAGTCTGGCGCGGATGGTTCTGCAACTCGTCGCCTTCCTGGTGGGATTGTTCTTGGTTTGGCGCCAGAAATTGAAACCGCAACCGAGCACGTTCTGGATGACCGTCGGCGCGGCGCTGGCGATCACGTCGGCTGGCAGCCTGTTCGTCGCGTTCCGGGTTTTGCACCTGGTCCTGATCGTAATGGTGCCTGCCGTGGTCCTGCTCATCCTGGCCCGTGTGTTGCGGCGGTTTATCCCGCGCAAGGTCACGCCGGAGATTCCCCCTAGGGCCTTCACCCCCGGTACTGCGGTTCTGTTGTTGCTCGGTGCGTTCATGGGCCTGCAAGGTTTCTCAGCCCAAGCGGAAACAGCGCCGGCTGTCACCAACAACGTTTCCATCGTCTCGGCCAACTATGTCGGCCGGGTCGGGGAACGCGTCGCGCGGTTTGATGCCACCTTGCAGTTGTCCGCCATCGGCACGAACCAGACTGTAACCTTGTTTGGTGAAGATCTGGCGCTCGAGCAGTTCGTGGTCAAGTCTGGCGATGCCCGTTTGGTGCGCGAGGGTAAATCGGTGGCGGTGTTGCTTGGCAAATCTGGGGACGTGACCTTGGAAGTCAAGCTGGCGGCGAAACTCGCGGGTGATGTGACCCGACGTCAACTGGCCTTCGGCATACCGCCGGCCCTGGCCAGCCGCTTCACGGTAACCATCGCGGAGCCGGAGGCGGATGTGGAGTTCCCCACCGCCGTGTCGTTCCACCGGATCAGCGGCGATCAGGAAACCCGGGTGGAAGCCATCGTGGGCTCGGCCGGACGCATGGAAATGCAATGGACTCCCCGCGTGAAGCGCGCGGCGGAAATCGCGGCGACCGTGTTTTGCCAGAACACCGCGTTGGTCACCTTCGGCGGTGGCGTGGTGAATACCCGGGCGGTGCTGGATTATCAGGTGACGCAGGGTGAGTTGCGGCAGGCGCGCGTTCGCCTGCCGGCGGGACAACGCTTGTTGCGCGTAGAAGGCGAGTCGATCCGAACCTGGGAACTCAAACAGGAGGACGGCGAAGTGTTGGTGGTGGATTTGCTCAAGGGAGTATCACCCGGTTACCGGCTCACCGTCGAAACGGAGAAGGTATTGGAAAAGCTGCCGACCCGGGCGCAGGTGGCCGTGCCGCACGCGCTCGACGTGAAACGGGAGAACGGGCTGTTGGCCGTGCGGGGCGGCGAGGAACTCGGCCTGACGCTGGAAGGCGCGCAGGAGTTGCAACGGGTGGACAGCGCGGAGTTCGCGCGAGTGAGTGGCGACAAGGATGAAGGGATCATCGCCGCTTATCGTTTCTTCAAAATTGACTTTCAATTATCCGCCCGGGTGGAAGCAGTGCAGCCGCAGGTGGAAGCCGTGGTGCGGAACACCACCCGCGTCGGCGCTGACCAAATCCACCTCACGGCGCAGGTTGATTACACCATCAAGCGGGCAGGCGTATTCGCCCTCAAGTTGGCGCTTCCTGCGGACTATGTGCTGGATTCAGTGAGCGGGAAAAATGTCGTGCAACACACCGAGCGGACCGAGGGAGAGAATCGCGTGCTGGAAGTATTGCTCAAAGAGCGGACGCTGGGGGCCTGCTCGGTGCAGGTTGAGCTTTCCAAGACGCTCAAGGACCTCCCCAAAACGGTGGCCGTCGCGGGTGTGCAGCCGTTGGATACACAGAAGCTGACTGGTTTCGTTCTGGTCTCAGCCGAACAGGGCGTGGCGGTGAAGACCACGGCCTTCGAAGGGCTCACCGAGATTCCAGCAACGGCTGTGTCAGCGGGCGCAGGCATGACGTCGGCCAGTGTGCTCGCGTATAAATTCATGGCGGCCGATCCGCAGGTAGGCGCGGAGTGGAAACTGTCAGTCGCCACTGAAACGGTGGAATCGTGGGTGCGGGCGGAAGTGGTCAATGTCATCACCGTGAGCGATTTGTTGGCCAGCGGTCGGGCCGTCGTGCGTTACGACATCCAGAATGCGCCGGTGAAGGAGTTTCGCCTCAAAGTGCCCGCGGCCTACAAGAACGTGGAAGTCACCGGGGCAAACATCCGGCGGCGCGATCAGAACGGCGAGGAATGGCGCGTGGAATTGCAGAACAAAGTCAGCGGCAATTTTCAACTCACCGTAACCTGGGAACAGCCGGGCAATTTCAAGACCAACAGTCTGGAGGTGACGGGGGTGCAGGCGCTCGGGGTGGAGCGCGAGACCGGGGCGCTGGCCATTCTCGCCAAGCCGCCGTTGCAGGTGACGGCGAAGAAAGCCACGGAGGAACTCGTGAGCATCGACGCGCGTGAACTGCCCGCGTGGGCCGGTGTGGGGAGCGCCGCCACGCGTGTCGGTGCCGAAGCTGTCGTGCTGGCCTATCGCTACGTGCGACCGGGCTACCAGTTGTCCCTTGAGGTAAAACGCTTTGAAGATGCGGCGGTGCTTCAGGCGCTGGTGGACAATGTGCATCTCACCACTGTGGTAGCCGATGACGGCCAGGTGATGACGGAAATGACTCTCGGGATTCATAATAACGGTCGTCAGGATCTGGAAGTTGAATTGCCCGCGGGCGCGCGGGTGTGGTCGGCATTCGTTGCAGGCGAGCCGGTTCGCCCGAGCCAGCACGAGGGCAAATTGCTGTTGCCGCTGGATCGTTCCGGCCCTGATGGCGCTCCGGTTTCGGTCGCGTTGACGTATATCGGTGCTGAACCGTTCCCGCGCTCCAAGGGGCGTGTGAACTTGGTATCGCCCAAGCTGGACATGCCGTTGAAAAACGCGCGTTGGGAGCTCTATCTCCCGCCCGATTATGACTACGGCAGTTTTGAAGGCAGCATGACCCACGAGGCGGAAGCGGCACCCGTCTATCAATCCTATTCCCTTTCGGAGTACAGCCTGCAGGAGACCACGAAGAAAGCCGAACGCAAAGCCGAGGTGCAGAGCTTCCTGAACAACGCCCGCCAACAACAAGCTGCGGGCAACGTGAAGGGATTCAATGAAGCCTATTCGCAGGCGTACCGGAACCGCGATGGGGATGACGCGTCGCGAAAAGATTTGGAGACCATTGAAAAGGATCTGCGCAAAGCGCAGAGCAGCAACCTGATCAATGCCCAACGCGCTTATACCCTCGACAACCTGGGCAGACTCGCCGGGGAGTCGGTCGTGAATGGTCCCGCCGACAACAAGACGGCGGCAATGCTGAATTACGACGCCAGCGTGGCGGAGCAGCAGTGGTCGAAACTGCAGCAGGCGCAGGAATTGGGCGTGACCAAAGTGCAACCGCTGCGGGTGAATCTGCCGACGCGTGGTTTGCGCCACGCTTTCACCCAAGTGCTGCAAACAGAGGTGAAAAAACCGATGACCATTCGTTTGGTGGCGTCCAATACAAAATCTGTGAGTTGGCCAAGGACGGTGGGGTTGGTGGTGGGCGGGTTCCTCGGGTTGTGGCTGCTGGTGGCGGTGATGGCGCGTCGCCGGGAGGTGGCGTCGCTGCCGACGAACCAGACTGCTTGAGCAGTGGGGGGGCGGACGATTCATCCGCCCCCAACTTTTCGAGTTGCGGGAGTAAATTCGTCTGAGCCTCCGTCTAATCAGGTATGAAACGTTGGCTTTTATTGGCTGTGGTCTTTGCCTGCTTGGGAACGGTTGCGCCGGCGCGTGCGGCTGGCCTGATTATTGTCACTAATCCCGACCTTCCAGAAATTCCACCCAGGGCAATTTTCCCGCCCCATCCAATCCCGCCCTGGCATCCACGCCCCGAGCCACAGCCACATGTGTTCGCCCCGTTGGAAGTGAATTACCAAAAAATACAGGCGCGCATCACCGACCAGGTCGCGATCACTTCGGTGGATGAGGAGTTCTACAATCCAAATCCGCGCCGGTTGGAAGGAACGTTCATTTTCCCCATCCCGAAAGGGGCGCAACTCGACAAGTTCACGATGGAAATTGATGGCAAACAGGCGCAGGCGGAACTGTTGCCGGCGGAGAAGGCACGAGGCATTTATGAGGATATCGTTCGCCGCCTCAAGGACCCCGCACTGTTGGAGTATGAGGGACGCGATGTGTTGAAGGTGCGCATTTTCCCCATCGAGCCGAACAGCAAGAAACGCATCACGCTCTCCTACACCCAGGTCCTAAAATCTGATTCGGGTCTGATCAGCTACGTGCTGCCGTTGAGCGGGGGCAAGTATTCTGCCAAGCCCATCAAGACCGTCAGTGTGAAGGTGGATGTGGAGACCAAGCGGCCGCTGAAATCCATCTATTCACCCAGCCACTCCGTGGAAGTCCACCGCGATGGGCCAAACAAAGCCACCGCGGGTTACGAAGCCAGCGACGTGCAACCGGACGCGGATTTCCAAATCTATTTCTCGCCCGAAAAAGACGAGATTGGTGTGAATCTTATGACCTATAAACCCGCGGGCGAGGACGGATTTTTCATGTTGTTGGCTGCGCCAGGGATTGATGTGAAGCAAAAAGTGGTGGCGAAGGATGTGGTGTTCGTCCTCGATACCTCGGGGTCCATGGCCGGCAACAAACTTGCTCAAGCCAAAAAGGCGCTGGAGTTTTGCGTGGAGAACTTGAATGCGGACGACCGCTTCGAGCTGATCCGGTTTTCGACGGAAGTGGAGCCGTTGTTTAACTATCTCGTGCCGGCCTCGACTGAAAATCGCGCCAAAGCCACGGGCTTCATCAAGGATCTAAAACCAATCGGCGGTACGGCCATCGACAGCGCCTTGCGCGAAGCGCTCAAGCTCGACTCGGGTGAGGAAGGTCGGCCGGTCGCCGTCATCTTCCTGACCGACGGCATGCCCACCATTGGCACGACCGACGAAAATCAAATCATTGCCGGGGTTAAGGAGCGCGGTAAAGGGAACCGCCGCATCTTTTGCTTCGGCATGGGCACGGATGTCAATACGCACTTGCTGGACAAAATCGCCGAGGAGACGCGGGCGTTCAGCACCTAC
>JAQGOT010000774.1 GCA_028293465.1 Pedosphaera sp.
GTGATATTGGTTGGCAAGGTGGAGACGCCATAGAACTGTATCTCGGACACGTTGCAACTGCCGTTGGCGGGAGAGTAGTAGCGCAAATAACGGAACGCGGCGCGGTTGGTAAGTGCGGTGGTGGTGAACATGCCTTCCGGCGGTGTGTAGCCCACGACGTGGAACACCACGGCGTCGCTGAAGTCCGCCGCATTCGCGCCCTGAAACAAGCCGACGAACATCCGCGGGGACCAGTTGGCGCGCGGACAGTAGCGGAGCGTCGTCACCGCCTTCTGGTTGCCCGCGCCCAAATCCAAACCCACCCACGCGCCACTCGTCGTCGGTGCGTCGAAGAAGGTCGCAAGGCTGCCGTCGAAAGCTTTCTCCTTCGTATTGCCTCCGCCGCCAAACGAACCGCTGGTGCCGATGATGGTGCCGGTCAAAAGCTGGTTCGGGCTGATGGTGAAGGCCGGTTCCTGAAACAGTCGCGCCACGAAACCGGAGCCGCCGGTGTTGGTGATCGTCACTGACAAAATGCTGTCGCGCGTCACATTCGTGCGTTCCAGGTTGCTGCTTGGTTCGCGGATTAAATGCGCTTGATAGCTGGTGCTGGAATTCAGGAACGTCAGCGGCAGGCTCCAGTTTTGCGTGACGCCCGTGTTCATGATGCCGATGAACCAATCTTGATTCTTGCGCCGGGCGGTCGCGACGGTCACGCCCAGTTGGCTTTGCGGCAAAACGATCGTCTCATCCCACGAGCTTGGAATCGCGCGAATCAGCGAGGCAAACGCACTGCCGGCGATGTTGTCCGAGCGTTCGGCGTAGGTGAGCATCGGCCCCGGCATGTTGATCGGGTTCGCAATTTCATACGCCTTGCGACCGCCAAACTCCATGGGCGTAAAATCCGCCGGGCCAGCCAGGAAACGGGTGAACGGGACCGGCATGGTCGCGGCGGAGCTGAGAAACTGCTCCTTGCCGAAAACAGCCTCGACTTCCAACAGGTTCGGGTAAGTGCGGAATTGCCCGGTGGGCTTGGTCGAGCCATGAAAATTCGCGACCAAATGATACGGCGCCGCATCGCGCAAAATATCCGTCTGCAACTTGACGCGTTCTTTCGCCGAGGCGTTGACGGAACTGAAGTCGAAGAAGTCCGCCTTGAAGCCATCCACGCCATAGGTTTGCAGTTGCTGGAAGAAACTGGTGCGCTGTGAAAACGTGTTCAATTCGGAGGAGGTTTTCCAGACCAACACTTTCACCCCCAAGGCGTGGGAAAACTTGACGACCTCCTGCACTTGCGGCCAGGGATTGCCGCCATTCCACGCCGCCCAACCGTCGTCGACCGTGTTGTATTCAAATCCCAGCCGCGAGGCCCACAGGGAATTCGTCATTGCGTTCGTGTAAGTGATGCCGCCGGGTTGCGGACGCAGCCAATCCCAAACCGACCGACCATTCCTCGCCCAGGATGTCGTCGTAACTTCCGGGAACAGTGTCGGATCGGGAGGCGGCGCGAGGCTTTCCACAATGTCATTGTTCACGAGCATGTTCAGGTCTGCACCAACCATGATGACGTTCCAAGGGGTATTTACCGCGCCGCTGACCGAAGCACCCGTGCCACCGCCTTGGTTGGCTGGATAGGTCACCTGGAATTTTCGTCCGGTCGCATCCGCAACCTTGGTGAGATACGGACTGCCGAACACACCCAGGACGGACTCGGTGAGCGCAAGAAATCCATTCGTGCCCGGAAGCTGAAACGTCACCGGCGGCCCCATCACGGAGTTGTTCGCCATCGCGGTGATGTTCGTGCCGCCGTAAACGCCCTCGTAAACCGACGTGCCGTTCTGCGACCAAACGGTGCTGCTATCCGGAATGACGAAACTGGTGGACTCCGCCGTGATGTTTTTCGTCGCCGGGCCGCTGAATTCATAACGGAACGCCACACCGTTGTTGTAAGCGCGGACATTGAACAAGCAGGTCAAACCCGACGCCGCGTGATTCAAGGTGATGATTTGCCCCTGGTATTGATCCACAGCCAGCGCATGAATGCCGTGGCGCGACGAAAAGACTTCATTCGTCGAGTAGGCGGTTGCGCTGCCGATGGTCACACCCGATCCGAGATTGGTGCCGTTGACCGTAACGCCAAGTGACGAGGTCTCAACCATGGTCACGCCGCGAAACGTCACGGAATAATTCAAATTCCCCGATGCAGTTTGAACCGTCGTCACCACCGCTCCGTTCGGACCCGTGATCGTAACGGCCATCGCCAAGCCAGCGTCAACCATCACCAGGGCTGCCATCATTAGCACACGCAACCACCCCCAGCCTGGCAAATCACGGCACCTCCTTCTCATGGAAACACCAGGCGAAAAAACCCGCTGCCGTTAAGCGGGTCAAGCGGCAACGTCACCTCGTTCGTTGTGACTGAGTCGGTGACATCAAACCAGTTTGTTCCGAGGCCGGCGCCGGACGCGTTCGTCTGCATTTGCAAGCGCCAGCCGATGTGATCCCCCGGCCACGAAAGCGTCAGCGCGCCAGGCACAAATTGGGCGACGATGGTTGTTGGCGTCGTGGGGACAGCCGAAACAACAGCAAGCGAGCCGTCAGTGGCGAGGTTGTTTGCCCAGACCAGCCCGGATGCGAGCTGCGGCAAGCTCACCGCTGTAAAGCCTGTGACGTGGGTATTGAATAATTGGAATGTGTCACCGGCCTCCAGCGCACCGCCAACATTGGTCACCATGAGGGTGCCGCTGGCGGCGAGGTTGCCGGCAACCGTGAGGCGATCGCAGTTCTGCGCGTTGGTGCGGCTGAGTTCCATCAGAACCAAGCCGGCCAAGGAGGCATTTTCGCTTACCGCCAATGTAACAATCCCGTTTCCGGGCTTCAGCGAGGAACCGGCCAGGGCATCCAGCGTGCCGGTGATGGTCCCGCCGCCCGCGAGTAACTGACCCTGTTTGAGAACAAACTTGTGATCACTGCGCCCCGTCACGTCGAGCGCCGCGCCGGCGACAATTTCCACGACCGTGCTGCTGCTGATGTTGGATGAACCCGCCAGCGCGAGCGTGCCGGCGCTGACGGTCGTCTTGCCGGTGTAAGTATTCGTGCCTGCGAGGGTGAGTGTGCCGCTGCCGGCCTTGACCAGCGCCACCGTGCCGACGCCGTTGCTGATTACGCCGGTGAAAACGCCGCCCGAGGCGTTGCCGCCGCCGATGGTCAGGATGCTCGTGGTGCCGATCAGGTTGTTCAGAATTCTGCCACCGGTGCCGATGAGGTTGCCGATGCTCTGGCTCGTTCCGTTGAGATCCAGCGCGCCGTAGCCGCGGCCATTGGTGTTGATGATTGAGAGCGGGCCCGAGCTTGCGCCGAGTGTGGCGGCATTGGTCAGCTTGAGCGTCATGTTCGCGTCAATGACGGTGCCCCCCGTGTAGCTGTTGCTGGACGTCAGGATCAGCGTGCCGCCGGTGCTCGCGTTACCGGGAGCGGTGTCCAGCTTCAAGAAACCCGGGCCGCCGATGGGCGACGAAACAATGAGTGGCGCGTTCAGTTGTGGATCAAAACCACCACCGCCCAATGCCAGCAGGACGTTGCCCGCCAACGTCGCCGGGCCACCCACCCACAAACCAACCCAGCCGCCATCCAGCGTGAGCGCTCGGGCGAGATTCGTGCCGACGGTGATGGTGCCGCCGGTTTTGAAGGCCAGGATGCTGTTATCCTTAAGCGTCAGCGTGCCGCCCGCAAAGGCATGACTGCCGGAAGGCGGCGTGCGCAACACAAAGTTGGTCGCCACGACATAGTCATTCGTATCGCCGGGAACAGCCGCGTTGCTCCAGTTGCCCGCGGTGTTGAAGCTGGTGGCGCCGGACAAATCTCCACTCAACAAATTGACAATGCCGCGCGTGCCCGGACGGGCGCTGACTTCAGACGGGTTCGCGCTCTCACCGAAGATATTCGTCGCAGACACGACGTAATAGTAGATCGTGTCGTTGACTAGGCCCGTGTCCGTGAAACCCGTTCCTGCCGTCGTTCCGACCAGCGCGTAAGCTCCGCCGCTGGAGGTTGCGCGCTTCACACGATAAGCCGCGGCGCCTGCCGACGCGTTCCAATTCAGCAACACCTGATTTGTTCCAGCGATGGCGGCGAGTCCCGTGGGTGCAGGCGGTGGACCAGCGGGTGTGGCCGCAGCCTCGTTGGAATTGACGCTCTCACCGAGCGCATTGACCGCTGTCGCGATGTAGAAGTAAGCCACGCCATTAAGCGCGGTGGTATCGCTGTAGCTGGTTGCGGTTACCCCACTGGCAACGGTTAAGTAAGGGCCGCCGCTGTCCGGCGCGCGTTTCACGTTGTAACTGACGGCCCCGGACGAAGCAGCCCAACTGAAATTCACCACGCCATTACCGGATGCGGCGGTGACCAGCGTCGGCGGATCAAGCGTGCCAGCCACGGTCAACACTCCGGTGCCGCCGAAGAACAGGTCAGTCTTGTTCACGGCTAAACTGCTGAGCGAACCCCAGGTTCCGGCGGGTTGGATCGTGCCGTCGCAAATCAGGTAACCCACCGACTGGTTGACGCCGTTGGTCAGGTAAAGCTGGCTGCCCGCAGCCAGCACAACCGTCGGCGCATTGCTGAAGAGCGCGAGCGGAGTCACCACCCGACAAACCGCGCCGGAGTTCACCTGCAAGCTGGAACTGCGCCCGGAACCGCCCGAGCCGAAGGTCAGCGTGCCGCCCGCAACCAGCGTCGCACTG
Source organism: Pedosphaera sp. (assembly GCA_028293465.1). GTDB lineage: Bacteria > Verrucomicrobiota > Verrucomicrobiia > Limisphaerales > Pedosphaeraceae > JAQGOT01. The sequence continues at coordinate 4,719 of JAQGOT010000774.1, forward strand.
GTGTAGGTGTTGCCCCCTGACAGCACAAGTGAACCCGTGCCGGATTTGATAAGCGCGAGCGCGCCGGCGCCGTTGGCCAGGACACCTTGAAACACGCCGCCGTTGGCATCGCCGCTGCCAATGGTCAACGTGCTGATCGACCCGCTCTTGTTGTTGATGACAGTTCCGCCCGCTCCGTTGAGACTGCCAATGGTGATATTGGTGCCGTTGAGATTGAATGTGCCGTAGCCACGACCAAGCGAGTTGCTGAAGGACAACGAGCCGGCCGGACTGCCCAGATTGCCCGAGACGCTGACCTGCAACGTGTGCGGCGCCTCAATCACCGTGCCACCGGTGTATGAATTTACGCCGGTCAACGTCACCGTGCCGTTCAGCGGCGAGCTGGCCGTGGCACCGATCCGCAGGAGTCCCGGGCCGCCGATCAACGCGGGAACGGACATGGAGTTGCCTTGCGGATCAAACTTTCCGCCGCCGGAGCGCAACGTGACCTTGCCGCCAAGACTGCAACTGTTCCCCGCCCAATCATGCACCTCGCCGCCATCGAGGAACAAATCCGTGCCGATGGAAACGTAGCGCCCGCCGGATGTGTTCTTGAAGGTGAGCATCGCACCGTTCGACAACGTCAGCGAACTGCCGGCGAAGCTGTGGTGCAAACCATCCTGCGGTGTGCGCAATGTGCGTCCGCCGGCGACGAGATAATTCTTCGTCCATGCAGGTGCGGCTCCGTCGGACCAGTTCAGCGCGCTCTCGAAGCTGCTGGCCCCGCTGGCGTCGCTGGCGTTCAACGTCACCACGCTGCCGGTGGGGTTCTGCGTGGCCGGCAAAAGATTCATCACCAGCACGGAGCCCCAGCAGCCAAACGAATAGCGCGTACCGTCGGGCGTCTGATCCCACCACTTTGACCAAGACAAATTGTCCGATGCGCGCCGGACGTTCCACGCGGCATTGGCGTTCTGCTGCAGCCAGAGCTGGTACGTACCCTGAAGGTTGCGCTCCACCATGAACTTCACCATCCACCGCACAAAAATGCCGTTGAAACCGCCGAGGTCACTGTTCTCCTCGTAGTTGGGAAACTGTCCGCCGCTGCCCATGCTGTTCCTGGTATAATTTGCCGCCAGCATGGCGTCATTGGTGTAGCCGAGGAAATTGGCGGCGCCGAGAAATGTGCCTTCGTTGTAGGTGATGGGCGTCGTGTCCTTCGTGCCCGAAATATTGATGCTGTCGTAAACACGACCGGTGTTGGTGTCCACCAGGATGGCCCGCTCCCACTGATAAATGGCTTCCGCCTTCGCAAGATAATTCGTGTCGCCGTAGTTCTGGTAAATCAGATACGCCGCGATCGCCGCCGGGCCGTTCACGCAGGCATTCTTCGACGTGTTCAGCGGCGACTTCCAAAACAGGCCGCCGCCGAGGGCGCTCGACCACGCCCGCGCATAGCACGCGTCGAAATTGCTCCTGGCGACATTGCGATAAGTGGGGTTGCCGGTTTTCTGATACGCCCGCGAACACGCGATCACCATCCACATGATGTCGTCGTTGAATTCATTCCACGTCCAGCTTGTGCCGTAGTCGGAGACAAAGCCGTCATACATGCTCGAGAACTGCGTCAGGTAAGCGGCGTTGGTCGTCTGTTCGTAAAGATCGATCAGCATCTCCATCTGGTTGGCACGACCCCAAAACCACGTCGTGCCGCCACTGGTCGTGTTTCGGAAGTAACCACCGTTGCTGTTGGTGAAATAGAACGCGTCGTTAAAGGACGTGACCATCGCCTGAGCGTCGGCCGCCGTATAGGCGGCGGCGTTGAAACGGCTGGAGCCCAGACCCAGAGCCACCAGGCAGATCACCCAAACAGTACGTAACAGCATGACAGATTTCATGGAACCACCATCCATCGGATCGGATCGCAGCCGGCACCAACCACGCCACCGGAAGTTCCCCCATAAATGCAAACATCGGTTTCCGCCACAAGTGCGCTTTGCGCCCGGCACAAACCAACCAGCAAACAAAACACCGAAATTCGGATAATGATTACCATTTAGTGGCTGCCAGTCTTTCAACCATGCCGGAAAAAAGAATCAAAGAAATTGCATTGGCAGCACGAATTGCCGATGCAACAATTTTTGACATCTCAATGTTTGGCTTTTGGTCAGGTCAACTTATCAGGATTATACCCCCACGCCCTCACCCAAATGGATGATTTTTATCGCGGTGAAAATTGGGTTGAATTGCCCTTGATCCAGCTTCCCCAGCTAATTTCTTCGCATCGCTGCAAGTTATTGATCGAGACGAGGCTGCGCCTTCGCAGTGCCACTCAACAGATTGCTTCAAGTGTTAAGCGGTTTTTCGAGCGACTTAACTTCGGTGACGGCAATTTCCCGGGCACGTGCTCAAGGACAAGCTGTGGCGGGGCCAATTGTTTACCATTAGGCTCTACCTGGCCAGTATCGCCTACAACCGCGCTTCCAGTCTGCACAAAGCGAATCTCCCTGTTATGCACTTTACGCACCACCAACAAGGTCTCCTATTGGAGACAACACTCCGTTCGATCCAGCGCGCATTTGATTGAGGCCGCATGTTGTTGTTTGCCACGTGCTTTTGCTGAAGCTCCTCATCTTGGCCGCATTTTAATTCCACGAAAGGACGTAGACACCTTCTTTGAACGCTTTTCCTCTCACGCTTGTTGAGGTTCCTGCATCGGGGCTTCGCTTTGCGGGGCATCTTGCGACTTTGGCGGCTCTGTTACCACTCGCGTCTGGAAAGTGACCTTCTTCGCCATGTTCTTTGAGTGCTCTAGCCACTTTGAAACCGTGGGAATGTCCACTTCGCTTTCAATGCATAACGTCGCGAACAAGTGGCGCAAGTCGTGATGAGTAATGCGCGGAATCCCCACCTTGGCGCAGGCTGTTGTTAAAGCTCCCTGACATTCCGCAACGAGCATCACACTATCAGAGGGCTTGGCGTCTGGCCGTTCCGTGCGAAGTCGTTTCAAGAGCTGTTTCATCTCGTCAATCATCGGCACGTAGCGGACAGACCAATTTTTCGTGCCCGTTTCAGCGTCGCCTTGAACGCGGATAAGCTCCTTTTGAAAATCGCAATCTGCCCATGTCACCTTTGAGGCTTCGCCTTTGCGGAAGCCGCCATAGGCCAGAAAGCGCACCAAGTCCGCGCAACGGTGGTTCCATCCTCCATCGGATTTTTCAATGGCGGTGACCAAGTCCAAGAAATGCTGCTTGCTCGGAAGATGCAATTCCTCCTGACGAACACGATGCTTGCTGACGTGTTTTGCGGGATTGTCATATCGGGCACCGCATTCAACGCCAATGTCCAGAATCATCCGCAACGTGCCCACCGTATTGTTAAACGCTATCGGGCTGGCGGTCTTTCCGAATCGCTCTGACCAGTCCAAGCAATCATGCTTACGAATTCGGCTAACGTCGGTTGTTTCCAGCTTCGGCCAGGAGCGGAGCAGTGCCCCCCAACCGTTCGAGGCGATACGCCTTGGAGCGCGGCTTTAGCTCCCTGTCGGCTTCCAGTTGCTTTTTGAACATCTCCACCGCATCCCCGACGGTCATCTTGCCGCGCATGGCATTGTCGAGCGATTCGGCCCTTTGGTGCTCCTCCTTGACGTAATCAGCCAGTCGCATCTTTGCCACGCTGAATTTGTCAGTTTTGAGGGATTTCGACTTTAGCTTGCCCCCGATTCGGGGTCTGGCGTAATATACCCCTGTCGGCACGTAGCGATACAGGTTTGCGACGGACGACTTTTCAAACTGTTTTTGGGTAGTGCTTTCCGAATTCATGAAAGCAGTATACAAAAATCAATTCGGGTTTGGGCGAATCATTGTAAAGTGTTGATAATAAACGGCGGGAAGGGTGGCTGAGTGGTTAAAGGCACCTGACTCGAAATCAGGAGTAGGGGCAACCCTACCGTGGGTTCGAATCCCACCCCTTCCGCCATTCCTAATCAACGACTTGTGCATTGGTTCTGATTTTCAACCTCCTCAAGAGTCTGCGTATCACATTGGTTTTCTTGGCTGAAATGATCAGCTTGGCAAAATGCCTTGAGATTGGCATGTCCGTGGCAAGCGGTAGCAGTCATGTCCTGTCTGAAACTGAAATGCACGCCGTTAACAGAAGTGATGCCGGGGCAGTTAATTGTGGGCTGGAGGTGAAAGTTGGGCTTGCCTTATTGCTGACTGGCGATTCAGCGGATGAACCTGACCAAAACTGCCCGCTGCTAATGGCTCTGGGTTTGCATCTGTTCGTATAGTTTGACGGCTTGGATCGCACGAGCATCGCCCTTGGCCGCCAAGGCGTAGATTTCACCCATCACCGCCGCCATAGCGTCGTTTACGGCC